>JACPFH010000048.1 GCA_016183075.1 Deltaproteobacteria bacterium
GGAGGTCCGCGTCGACTATTAATACCCGCCTTCCCATCTGGCTCATGGCAATCGCAAGATTCGCTACCGTCAAGCTTTTGCCTTCACCGGGCCCCGAGCTAGTAAAAAGGAACGCCCGTGCAGGCGCCTCGGGGATAGCGAACTCCATACTGGTTCTCAACGCCCTATAGGCTTCCGCCGCCCGCGTCCTCGCGCCATTGATTCCTACCAAAAACTTTGACGGTTCGGCCAACTCTTTTACAGACGTTACCGAGCCTAGGAAGCTTCGGGGGACGCTCGATGGCATCTGTGGGATAGCGCCAAATGCCGGTAGCCCGACACGCTCCTCTAGGTCTTGGACATTCTTCACAGACCGATCCAGAAAGCCAAGAAACAGCGCCAAGCCGATCCCCAGAGACAGGCCGAGCATCCCGCCAACTTTCAAGTTTCGCGAAACGTCGGGGCTAACCGGAGTCTCAGGGGGAAGAGCATGATCGATAATTCGGGCAGATCCGCTCTCCGAAGCCTCCGCGATACGAGTTTCCTGTTGCTTCTGCAGCATGTAGCTATACATGCCCAGCTTCACCTGAGATTCTCGTAAGCGATCCAGAAATGGAAGGTCTTCCTTCTCCGCTGTGAGTTGCTTGCTCAACCGACTTCGGTGTTCGGCAATTTCCCGATCAAGCTGGGCAATGATACGATGGTCGGGCGTATAGGTAAACTGGAGCGCTGCGCGGTTCATTTCCAAATCTAGAAGGCGCCTGGCAAGCTGGTACCTTACATCTGATTGTCCTGTGCCGACAGGCGACTCTCCCCCTCTCAGGCGTCCGAAAATCGATTCAGTCTGCTGGCTCGCCAGCCCCCCTCCAGCGAGGGCTTGCCCATCCCGGAGAAGATCTTTACGAAACTCCTCAATCTGCTTCTGAAGGAAACGTCGCATACCAATCAGCTGCTGCAGTTTTTGCTCCCGGGTAAAATCCACGTATGTCTCTGCGAAGGCATTCACGACCTGAGCAGTCTCAACGGGATCAGTTCCTCTTACTTTAAGGTTAACAATATCGGTACTGCGAATTACATCAACCCGGAGACTTCCGCGCAGGGAATTCGCGACGGCAGCTAGTTTTTGGACAAGAATTTGAACTGAGGTCCCGGCCTTCGCGGAGACTCTGGACAGAGCAAATGAGAGAACCCCGCTCTCGAACGCCCGGCCCGGCTTCCCCTCCCCGATATAGTTCCCCTCAGGATCACGGACCCGGTATCCCCCCGCATCGTCCATAAAAGTCACCGTATACATCCCCCGCTTGGTCTTTTCCGTGACCTTAACATCACTAAGCTCCACCGAGACACCGGGAGGCAAAGGACTCAAGGCATAATGCCTCTGCATTCTGATCGCAGTCCTCTCCCCGACCACCCGGCTCTTCAGAATCTCTATCTCAGTCTCTATTCCCCTGGAGGCACCCACCACCGGCCCCAGCCGATCCAGAAGCACAGGTCCGCTGGAAGAACTGAACTGGATGGTGGCTTGAGCTTCGTAAACGGGCACCGTCCTATAGCTGTGCCACATCGCAATCCCAAACACCGCCACAGCCACAGAAAGGACCAGCCATCTTCTTCTCCAGATGATTTGCAGGTAATCCCGTGTATCCATCCCGCCCTGCTCAAACCCCTGAGATCTCGTAACCCGACCATCAAACCTTTCCATAGTTCATACCTTCCAAAAAAATGACCACTTAGACTCTTCGAAAGCGCGAGAGCACCCCCCTCGCTACTCGCTTGAACCACCTTCTCTTGCCAGAGGCGGGGTAGGCGCCGTAATAATAGGCATAGGGGTAATAGCCAATTTCGTCCTGTGGAGAGACCCCGTTCAGGACCACAGCGATTAGCTTAGCCTTGATAGATTCGAGTATGGACCGCACCCGCGCAATAGCCTCGGCACGCGTTCTCCCGCTCCGGACGACAAGGAACACACCACTGACGAGGGGAGCCAAAACGCTGGCGTCCGTGAAGGGGAGAATGGGAGGAGAGTCTAACAGAACCAGGTCGTAGTGCTGTTCCGCCTCTGCGAGAAATTGTCCCATGGCAGGTCCTGCAAGCAACTCCGCGGGATCCTCAGGGATCTCACCGCACGGCACTAAGTCCACGTTGTTCACCCGAGTGGGCTTCGTCATCTCTCGCCATGTATTCCTCCCCACTAACACGTCCGAGATGCCCGACTCCTCTCTGACGTGGAAGAGCTTACTCTGATCTGGCTTGCGCATGTCGCAATCCACGACCAGGATCCGCCCCCCTCTTCGGCTCATCGCGATGGCCAGGTTGGCCACCGTAAGGCTCTTCCCTTCCCCCGGCTGGGCACTGGTGAAGAGAAAAACACGCGCGGAGGCTTCCGGGACCGCAAATCGGATACGCGTCCTGAGCGCACGGTAGGCTTCCACAGCATACGATCTCCCGCTGTCGATCCCCAGTAAGAGCTTCGCCGGATCCTTAACCTTCCTCCTCCGACCCCATTGTTTGGCAGTCTCAGCACCATCCTCGCTCCCAATGTTCGGAATAGCGCCGAACACCGGCAGCCCCACTCCCTCCTCAACGTCCTTGACGTTTCTCACCGAGCGATTCAGATGATTGAGAAATAGCGCCAAGCCGATCCCCAAAGACAAGCCAAGCAACCCGCCCACTCTCGCGTTCCGGGAAACATTCGGGCTCACCGGAACCTTCGGTGCGATGGCGTAATCGATTATCCGGGCACTCCCAAGCTCAGCAGCCTCAGCCAAGCGTATCTCTTGCTGCTTTTGGAGGATATAGTTATACATGCCGAGCTTTGCCTGGGAACCATGAAGCAGCTCCAAAAGCGGCAGATCCTGTTTTCCCGGGTTAATCTGCTTCGTTAAGCGATTTCGGATCTCCGCAATCTCCCGCTCAACTTGGACGAGTGCACGATGGTCGGGCATATACGTAAACTTCATCGCTATACGCTCCATCTCCAGATTCACCAGCCGCTTCGCCATCTCAGCCTTTACACTGTCCAATGTCATCTGGCCCAGAGCTGTCTCTTGCCCTTCTCGACTTGATTTCGACAATTCTTCCCCGACCCTCAGGAAGTCCTGGCGGAAGGAGACAAGCTGCCGCTCCAGGAACTCGCGCACGCTAAGCAAACGCTGGATATTCTGCTCCCGGGTGAACTCCACATAGGCTTCCGCAAAGGCGTTTGCTGTCCTCGCAGCCTCCTGGGGATCGTTCATTCTCACCCTTAGATCAATGATATTTGTTGCCCGTAAGGGAACCACGTTGAGCGTTGNNNATCGCCTCTCCCAGCTCCGCTAAGGGACCGATGCGAAGCTTCACACTGCTTCCGGCCTTGGCCGAGACTCGGGACAACGCAAAAGAAAGACCACCAGCGACAAATGGCTGGCCGGCCCTCCCAACCCCCATCTCGCTCCCCCTCGGATCCTTCACCTTATACTGCTCCCCGTCATCAACAAATGTCACCACATACGCCCCAGGCACCACCTTGTTCGTTATCCTCACATCCGTAAACTCAACCGACACCCCCGCAGGCAAAGGATCCGACGAATAATGCCTCTGCAGTCTGATCGCAGTCCTCTCCCCGATCACCCGGCTCCTCAGAATCTCTATCTCAGTCTCTATCAGCTTGGGGCCCTCGAATAATCCTCCAAGCCGATCGAGGATTGGAGGTCCGCCGGAAAAGTTGAGTTGGACGGTCACCCTGGCCACATAGACAGCCCTTGATCGATAGGTGTGCCACATCACGGCTCCAAACACGCTCACAACCACCAGGAGGACCAGCCATTTTTTCCTCCAGATGATCCGCAGATACTCCAGCAGATCCCTCCCTTCCTTTTCGGACACTTTAGAGCTCATAATGCCCTGTCCAAGAAGCGCACCTACGACCTAACAACCGTCACACAATCTGGCACGACCCTAGAAAATCACCGCCAGTGCAGCCAGCCCGATAGCGAGCTGACTCGCAAAAGCGACAAGATCCTTGAGCAGCGGGCCCCACTGCACCTTGGCTTCCGTGGTAGGAGGTGCAATGATCACGTCTCCCGGCTCGATATTCCTTAGCCTCATAAATCCTGTGATCGCCGAGCCGTCGGCTTTGATGAGGTAAAGGCCATTGCTGTCCGCCCCTGGCGTCAGCCCGCCCGCTCGATTCACATAATATTGCACCTCGTTCCCCTCCTCATGGATCACCGCTGTCGGGTTTCTTACGCTCCCCATAACGATCACCGTCGCCGGTTTTTGCGGCACCACCAGAGTATCTCCTTCTTCCATACGGATATCGCTTGGGGTCCCCTCAAGCCGGTCGGGCTCCTCAAGATGGATGACCACCCTTCCGAGGGTCACCTTGGAAGCCAGTAACCTCAGGCCCTGTATCCTTTGAACCAGAACGGCCTGCTGTGCGCCGGCTTCCTCTCTGCTTAGTCCGAAGGCTACCTGCGTCAGCTGACCCGCCTCGGACAACAAGCGCTGCTCGTGAGTCCGGACGAACTCCTCCAGCCTCATCCTCTCCACTGCGATCACCGATCCGCGCGTAAAGACCGCGCCTTTCAAAAAGGCCTTGTCTGTGAATCCACCTGCGCGCCTCAATACAGAACTCAACCGCTCTCCAGGCTTGATCGTATAGGCGCCAGGCCTTTTGACCTCTCCGCTCAAAGTTACCGTCCATGGCGTTCTGTACTCGCTCCGGACCGTGATGAGGTCCCTGGCTTTGAGAACCATATCCTGGCTCGAATCACCTTTCCAGACTTCCCGCAGGTTCACCTGGATGATCTCGGTGCTGAGGTCATCGCGAACCCGGGCGATATCGACGCGATCCAGATAGGCTTCAGGGAGAACGCTCTCGGGGCGGAGAATTTCGCTCAGTCGTATTCCCGGCTTCAGCTCGTATTCCCCGAGGTGCTTCACTGCCCCATTTAGCCTGACGGTGTTATAGATGCGGGGGTCGGTGGGATAGATCCTCACCAGATCGCCGTCTTTGAGCTGGATATCACCGGGAGAGGCACCGTCCCCACCGAGGTTCGAGAGGTCCAGATCGATGACCTCGCGCTCGGCATTGGGTTTTGACCGAACGATCTGCACACGCTTCAGGTAGCTCTTTGCGGTAAGACCCCCTGCCATCTCAATCAAATCGCTCACACGCGTGGGTCCCTTTAACTCGTAGATCGCCGGCCTCTTTACCTCCCCCTCCATCGCGGCAGCCGGCCCAATGGGAGGGATAAAGATGGTGTCGCCAGACTCCAAGCGAAAATCGCGGGTCTTATCTCCACGCAGGAGGAAATCGTACAGGTCAACCGTTCCGACATCGTGCTGGTTGCGCTTGAGCTGGATGTTGCGCAGGGATCCTAACTTAAGAGGTCCGCCAGAGGAGAAGAGGGCGTTTGTCACTGTGGAAAGCGAACTCAAGGTATAGGAACCTGGCTGGCAAACCTCCCCCACGACATAGACCCTGATGGTCCTCAGGCGTCCCATGGTAACGCTTGTCTGCAAGCCACGGTAGTATCGGCTAAGTTGCTCCCGGATAACGCGCTCGGCCTGGGAAAAGCTCAAGCCCCAAACTCTAACGGGACCAACGGTGGGCAGAACGATCTGGCCGTTCCGGTCCACAGTTCGGACAACCGCGCTCTCCATCAAGCCCCAGATATTGATGGTCAGGTCATCTCCAGGGCCAAGGATATAATCGGGCCCGACAGGGACATCCTCCACAGGCGCAAACGTGGAAATGGGGGCGGCAAAAAGAGCATAACCGAATTGCCGTAGGTCTTTAAAAGATTCACCTGAAAAGTGAGGAATCTGGTAAAAGTGGGCTTCAATCGTCGAAGGAGGTTCATAGACAAACGGCCCGGGGTAGGCAGCACCAGAGGCCTGACCTAGAGATGGAGCCGAGAGATCAGCACCCGTAGGTGCCACTGAATTCGGTCCCTGGGGTTGGGTTTGCCCGATTGTCCGCTGGTTGAACCCGAACTGATAGCCAGTGGCGGAGGAATCAAAGGCATCCTGCACAGGCGTTAATTCCGGAGCACCGGGCCACAGGGTCTGGACTGGTTTGGTTTGTGACTGGCCAGGCACACCAGGTCGGAAAGGCAAGGATGGAGGTTGCGTGAAAGGGATCCCCGGGCAATGTTTAACATTGGCTCGCCCGGCCTCGGCTGGCGAAAACTGCGGGCGAAAAAATCCCTGGGGCACAAATACCCCATCGGTACGGTAGTAGCCTTGAAGTTGTTGGCCCATTGCAGGTGGGGCATAGGGCTGTGCCCCGATGTATGGGGTCGGAGGATAGTACCCTGGCCCAGGAGATATCCCCTGAGGCAAAGGGCTGTAGGGCTGAAGGCCGAGATAAGGCGTTGGTGTCTGGCCCCACGGGGGTTGAGGAAGCGGTCCCGGTGGAGGCGCCACCTGCGGGACCCCAGGGGCTTGCGTCGTAGCCTGTTGAGCCAGCAGCGCATGATTCCCACACATGAGTAATATGAGACAGGATAAGACAGTCACGCGTTTTCTACTCATATTCCGATCCTCCTCCATCTTGAAAAGCCATAACTCTCCCTGTTAAAAGACTACACATTTACCTTAAATCGGGCTCATGCCACCCAAAGCTTACCGGCGAGCGATTTTACCAGACTCCGAACCGTATGTCTCGCCCATTCTCGGTTTCCCCGTTGCAATTCAGACAGTGGGGAAAGGCACAG
>JACPFH010000049.1:0-1117 GCA_016183075.1 Deltaproteobacteria bacterium
CTGGTCGGCGAAATCTATGCCGACCACCCGTCCCTCGGAGCTTACCTTGTGAGCAGCGAGAATGACATCTATCCCGCCGCCGCAACCGAAATCCACAACCACGTCACCAGGCCGAAGGTTCGCGAAGCCGGTGGGGTTGCCACAACCCCTTGAAAGGTTCAGAGCGACCTGTGGCACTGAGGAAAGTTCTGCCCGCTCGTACAGGCCCTGATCCACGGCGTAGCCCGAACTGGGCTGTCGCTTGCTGGGTCAGCAGGCCTCTTGCTTACCGCCCGTTTCGGCGAACTTGCCATAGCGGGTCCTCACAACATCCTCGATCTCCTCGGTTGGCATCTCTTTCACTCCTTTGTCAGCAACACCAGGTCAAGCGGTCTAACGTCGTGGTGAACGGCCGCGGCGAGCGTATGCGAGCCAGCGGTCCGCTCGACTGCGCTGCTATCCGGCCGACCGGTCATAGGGGCGCCGGGCAGATTTGGAGCCCTTGCCCGCACGTCCGGTGCCGCTCCCCTGTCCAAGACTCCGGATTCGTAGCAGCAAACCGTTTGCCACAGTTTGGGCACCGTACTCAGCCGGGTTGGTGCGGTGACAGTCGTCTCAGTCATTAACGGACAGCCTCCGGCAAGCGTGTCAGCATCGAGTCTGCGACGATCACGCCTTGCCTATTCCGGCGAGTGAAGCGTAGCCGCGCGCGGCAGCCGCCATCACCCCTTATCTCCTGGTACGTAGTCAAGGTGAACTCGGGAGAGCAAACCAGCTGCCAGGAAATCACGAGCTCCCGAGGCAGATAAATATTGTAATCGACGAAGCGGTCCCCAAAGCCGTCTACAACCTTATCGTCCCGCACTGGGGTCGTTCCTGCCGGCCACAGCCGAACATACCCGTCATCTACCTTCTGCACTAGGTGTCGATCACCGAAGCGTACCGGTACCTCCGCTATCGCCGCAGTTTTGGTACGCGACACTTCGGCCCCCGAGCCTGCCACTCGTGCGCCGGTGTCATCGCGGCAACTCCGGCTGGTCCGCCCTTCCAAAGTCACGCGGTCCGAGTCGATCTTGATCGGGAAAACCGGCCGCGAGCCAACGTGGGAACCCGGCAGCATGCCCAAATAAAGCAAGCC
>JACPFH010000049.1:1126-2398 GCA_016183075.1 Deltaproteobacteria bacterium
CCATTTCCATCGGCAGATTGACGAACCGCGCGCACTCCGGGCAATCGGGTTTGACCGCACGGGCGGGGCAGGCATCATCGTAAAAGTTGCGTCGAAAATCGGGGTGCGGAACACCGCGAGTAATCGACACATGTTCGAACTGCCCGATGGTTGCATATCCCGTTCCGGTGCGCTGTAAGATGAGAACGTCAGCGTGCCTGGCCTGAGGCACGCTGACGACGACCTGGATGCAATCAGTGATACGATCACCCACATCACCCCACTCACGTAAGAATTGTTCTTCGGCCGGCAGATACGCGCGTGGTTCGAGGGTACACAGTTCCTTGTGCGGCTCTTGCGTAGGTGCAAAGCCGAAGCCTCGCGGATTGACCGAGAGGCTATAGTAGGCATCGATCGGCTGGTGGCATACGACGTACGACTCATTGTCTTGCGGACCAAACCGTTCGGTTCCAGCGGACTCTATGCGGTCGAGATCGGCGGCGGTGAAAACATGGCGTGCCATGATGACGGAATTGAAGCACGGCACATCAACGTTGTGGCTCTGCGGCGCGAAGAGGCCGATAAGGAAGCCGCCCAGCGCGCCAGCCGGGCCACCGACCCAGCCAATTGCCGCACCCATGACGCCGTAGCCGATGCGATCCAGCGCCTCCGGTGAAACGGAGACCGTCTCCAGCCAAACGCGTGGCAGCATGATGACGAGGACCTCCAGCGTTTGCCCAGGCCCCACCGCGACCGGCCCCACGGAAAAGTTCGTGAGGTTGGTGTCGCTTTTGTTGGTTACTGGCTTACCGACGACTAGCCCGTCCGCGAAGCGTCCGGCATCTCCATGCGGAAAGCCGTCAAACCCAGGCCGATTCGGGTCGGGCGGAAGGCTCCCGACTTCATCGGTCCACAGGGGGTGATCCGGATCTCCGTCGTTGAGGAGGGTCGCTCGCAAGTAGAGCCAAACGGCCTTCTCTGGAGCAAGGCCGTCAACCAACTCCACATTCTCGAAACCGACAGTGTATGACTTCGCCATACCGTTCTCCTTTGAAACACTACCCACTCGCGACTACTCGATACTAACAGACACAGAGTCCGCTCACGCTTCCGCTGCCCTGTAATAGGAGGTTTTTCGTTCGGACGCGCCCTAACGTCATGGGTGAGCGGCGCGTTCCTCAGCGACCGCCTCAACCCAATGGTTAGGGCATACTTGCCACTCTGTTGAGCGCCTCTAACTCATCTGTGAGCCTTGCCACAGTGGCATCCCACTGTTCTCGCGGGATCGTTGGC
>JACPFH010000050.1 GCA_016183075.1 Deltaproteobacteria bacterium
TCACGTGGATGCCGATGAACGGTTGACCCCAGAGCTGGTGGCAGAGGTAAACCAGGTGCTGCGAGAGCCGCCGGCCAACGTTGATGGATTTTTGCTTTCTAAGCGAACCATCTTCATGGGGAGATGGATCAAACATGGAGGTCACTACCCGTCCTTCCACTTGCGGCTGTTCCGGAGAGATCGGGGCCGGTGCGAAGATCGATTATATGATCAGCATTTCGTGGTTCACGGGAGAGTAAAAAAACTCAAAAGCGACTACATCGATATGATCATGGCTGATCTTGATACCTGGTTGCTAAGACATACACGCTGGGCCGACCTGGACGCAAAGGACATTCTAACTCGTAATAATCAAGGAACCCGGGTTCAGCCGCGGCTTTTCGGTGGGCCTATCGAGACGAGAAGGTGGTTTAAAGACTGCATGTATCTTCGCTCCCCGCTATTCTTGCGCGTTTTCCTTTTGTGGTTTTCCCGCTATTTTTTCCGGTTATCATTTCCTCCAGGCGTTCTGGTTTAGGACGCTGGTGGACATCAAGCTGGATGAGATGCGACGCTATCCAGATGGGCGGTTCTCCACAGCGCCGTGATGGGTGAGTCTGGCAAGCTCCTTGGGCGCTTTCCCGGGGAAGACTTCCCTCACAAAAGGGCCTGTAAAGTTTGCGGTTCCGAGGCCAGCTACCTCCTTTCCATTCACAACGAACATGGCGAGCCGCACCTCCTGGATCTCTTTCTTTGCCCTCACTGTGGGCTACTGTTTGTTGGAAATCCCATCACCCCGGATCAATTAGCCTACGCCTACGGAACACTGGATTGGAAAAAGTATTATCAGGAAATAGCGACCGCTACCGGCGGAAAGGTGGCTTGTGCGGTGAACGACCTATACCCACTTTTTTCCAACCCAGGAGACCACGATTCGGTTCTTGATATTGGCTGTGGCTATGGTCACTTCTTGGAAGTTTTTAAGGACTCCCGTCCTTTCGTCCGCGTTGCAGGCCATGAATTGCAGGGCGAGCCAGCCTCTGCCTGCGAGGCCAAAGGTTTCGAGGTCTTTACCTGCAACCTGGAGGAGATATCGGACAAATTCGATCTCATCGTGCTGTTGGATGTGGCGGAGCATGTACCGGATCCGAATCGCACCTTTGCCGCCTGTCATTCCTTACTGAAGATGGGCGGCCACATCTACATCCATACCCCGAGAAGGTGCTTCTGGGATAGTTTCTTCTTGTTGTTGGCCAAAATCCCCGGCATGGGCGAATTCTCTGCGGCCTGGCTACGAACAAGGGTGTCGATTTTTCATCTCCAGCTCTGGACGGATAAGGCCCTGGAGATGTCCTTAAAAATGGCGGGGTTTCAACTGCTCTATCTGAAACCAGAGTTAGAGCTAAGCTGGCCCCTGGAAAGGTATGCTCGGATTTATCTCGGGGAAAAACTCCATTTTCCGCCTTTGCTTGTCAGGATAGCTACAAGGATAGCTGACTTACTCTTCGTGCGTCTGGGGACTTTAAGGAATAAGGCTGTTTGCTTAGGGCAAAGGAAGGACAGTAGAGAGAGTTTTGTATAGCAGCATCTTTCGCTTGCAACTCGGCCGGAGGCGCGTGGCCTCGTGGGGTTTGGGATTGGCGCTGGTTGTCTTCGTGCTCGGCGTTGGCCATTCCGTTTTCCTCCGCGGGATAGCTGAAGTTCTGGTTACGGAGGATCGTCTCGAACCAGCAGCGGCGATTGTCGTCCTGGCTGGACACCTACCGTTTCGGGAGATCGAGGCCGCGAGGCTCTACCATGCAGGTTGGGCGCCACAGCTCGTATTTGTCCGGCTCGCGGAGGGTAAAGAGCAGCGGATGCTTCGGTCTCTTGGGGTTGCTTTCACGGAAGGATGGGAGGTGAGCCGCGAGGTCCTTTTGAAGCTAGGCGTTCCGGCCTCAGCCATCGTGATACCAAAGGAAGAGGTTAAGGGCGGTACGCTTGAGGAACTCCAAGTCGTTTTGCGAGAGCTCAAGCCGGACACTGCCCGCGTCATCCTCGTTACCTCAAAGCTGCACACCCGCCGGGCCCGCCTAACCTGGTATTACTTAACCGGGGGTCGGTCACCTGGGCTTGTGCGCGCGACGCCCCTGGACCCTTTTGACCCCAATCATTGGTGGCGTGAGAGGGGTTTTGCCCTGGCCGTGGTTCGTGAATACCTGGGCCTCCTTAACTACTGGTTCGGCTTCCCGGTCCCTGTCCAGCCCGGCGAGGGAGCCGAGCAGGACGCTTCTCCGTAAAGCCATGGTTATTTTAGGGATTAACGCGTACCACGGCGATGCGAGTGCGGCTTTGGTAGTGAATGGTAGGCTGGTGGCGGCAGTGGAGGAAGAGCGCTTCAACCGTATCAAGCACTCCGCCGGTTTTCCGGCTCAAGCGATCAGGGCCTGCTTAGAAATTGGGGGCGTGGAAGCAAAAGATATCGATCACGTGGCAATTGCACGCGACCCCTGGGCTCGCCTCATGCACAAAGCCTTCTACGCGGTTCGTGCGCCGCGCTTGGCGTGGAGCCGGCTGGGCGCCCTGGCGAGGTTTGCGGCCATCGGCCAAGAGCTGAGAGAAGCGCTCGGCGCAGAGGCCGACGAGTTGAAGGCCGAATTTCATCGAGTGGAACATCACAAGGCTCATCTCGCCAGTTCCTTTTTTGTCTCACCCTTTGAACAGGCGGCGCTTTTGTCCGTAGACGGGCTGGGCGACTTCGCCAGCACTATGTGGGGAATCGGACGGGACTCACAGATGACGGTTATGGGCGCGATCGCATTTCCCCATTCTCTGGGCCTCTATTACACTGCGCTGAC
>JACPFH010000493.1 GCA_016183075.1 Deltaproteobacteria bacterium
TAGTCAAATATATTTAAGTTCGGGCAAGAAGGCATAATCTGGGGCCAAGAGCAAGCTTGAGAGAAAGGAGGTGAAAAACCTATGGCAATTATCACGATCTCTCACAGTGCATCCGGCGGCGGTCGAGAAGTAGCAGAGCGAGTGGCCTCTGTTTTAGATCATCCCTGCATCAGCCGAGAGTTGCTCGTGGAGGCCTGTAACCTTTATGGAATCCCGGAGGCTAGGTTCTCTGAGGTGCTGGAGAGCGAACCCCACTGGTGGAGGCGCTGGACGGAAAGCCTAAGGCTATACAGGGTTGCGCTCCAGGCTGCCATGTGTGAGCTGGCCCAAAACGGGAAACTAGTTTATCACGGGCGCGCGGGGCAGGAGTTCTTTCCCGGAGTCAGCCATGTCCTCAGGGTCCTCTTACATGCCCCCATGGAATATCGGCTGGAGCAAGTCAGAGTGCGTAAAGGACTCAACGAAAACGACGCAAGAGACTTCCTCGAGCATCTGGATCGGATCAGGGCTCACCGCTTCAAGGCGATATTCGGGGTGGATTGGCAGGATCCTGCCCGCTACGATCTCGCCCTCAATATCTCTCGAATGAATCTGGAAACCTCAGCCGACCTTGTCGTAGAGATAGCTCAGAGAGAAGAATTTCAACCCGATTCTGAATCCATGCAAGCCTTCCAGGATTTGACGATCACGGCTAGGGTCAAGGCGGCGCTTGCTGTTTCTCCAAAAACGCGCGATCTGGACATCAGCGTACAATCTGGGCAGGGACAGGTTCGCTTGTACGGCCTCCTTCACCAACCCGAGTTGGAAGGAGAAATAGTAGAATTGGTTAAGGAGGTTCCCGGGGTCAGCAAGGTGGCTCCAGATTTCCTTTCGACGAGTCGGCCATTTGGGCCCTTGAGGGCTGGCGAGTGACACCAGTGCCAGGAAGGCAACTGGCAATGACTCGGCTCGCGGCCCCTGTTATGCCTTCTCCCAAACCCACCGCTAAAGCCCTGTGCCGGTCAGCTCTCGCTGGATGGCGTTTCTTGCGGCGGCTGGGTATCGCCGGATGCCTCGGGCTTCTTAGCGCCAATCAATGCCTTCATGTTCTCAATTCTCTCTTGACCGCTCGGATGGCTGCTTAAAAAGGGAAGTAGGGTAGCCCCGGAAACCTTAAGCATCTTTTCGTGAAGGCGAACAGCTCCGTAAGGGTCATAACCAGCCGACATAGAGTAGCCCACTCCCAGTGAGTCCGCTTCCCGCTCGTCGTCCCGACTATAAGAGGTGTCAACCAGGTCCGCAGCGAGGCCTGTAATGGTCCCGGCGGCAGGCACGCCCGCGGCAGCCAGTCCCATCCCAGCCAGAGAGCCGATGGCCTGAAGCGTGCTGCCCCTGGTCCTACCCGTCTCCCCATGCCTCCTGGCTAGGTGAGCTGCCTCATGTCCCAGCAAGGATGCAAACTCATCGATATCGTCGCCGATGAGCTTAAGCATGCCCAGATTGACACCGATCGTGGGCCTGCCATTTACCGAGCCGGCAAATGCATTGGGATCGCTCCCGTCCACGATCAGCAGCTCAGCTTGTATCCCCGCCGCTCTCGTAATCCGAAAGTGCGCAAGCAGGATCTTCTGCATGGTGAGCTTGCTCACGGTAGCCATGACCTCACCATGGCCGACAAGATTGATCGTCGAACTCTGCGCCGCCACCATGTCCCGGACACGCCAGGTAAGCCTATAGGGGCTGGCGCACGATGAAAACAGCGCCAGGAGAGCGGCGACAGCAAGGAATGGTGTAAGGATCGGCTGCCTCAAAACCAAGCTTAAAGGTTCCGGTTTCGGTGGCGCATCGTCTCACTCGACAATTTTCGGGCTCTCCTCGTCCAAGAACCGATGGCCGCAATAAGGACAGAGAAGCTGAATCTTTTTGTGCCTGAGTTCCTGCCAGTGGCAATAAAATTCACCGCTACATTCGGGACAGGTAACCCAGAAAATCTTTGTCATACTTCGTTACTCGTCAATCGTAAATCGTCAATAGTTAATGGGGGGAAGAACCATTGACCAATTACCATTGACCTTTGACTAAGTCCGCAACGCCTCAAACCTTCGGCAACCGCTCAAGGATCGCTCGCGGGATGAAATCCTCGAGGCGGGTCTTCTCCATCGCCTTCTTCGGCACCTCCACGCGCGCTTCGAACGGCCTCTGAAGCGGCCGGGTCGCATCGATGATCATCTTGGTGGTCATGATGTTGTCGGTCTGGGAGGGATCCAGTGTGTTCCCCTTGACGTTCTTAATGATGTCGATATCCTGGTCCGCCTGCACGCGCGTGGCCACGGCCCACATGACCTCTTCCTCGTTGTAGATATTGATATCGGCATCGACGACCACGACGTGCTTGACGAAATCGCAACCTCCCAGGGCAGCCAGAGCGGCCTGCTTGGTCTCGCCGTCCACCTTCTTATCGATCGAGATATAGCAGTTGAAGCGGCAGCCGCCGGACATCGGAAAATGAACGGCCTTGGCGGTCGGGACAACGCCCCGGATCAGGTTGAAGAGGCTCCCCTCTTTCGGAATTCCCCCGAGCACCCACGTATCGCGGTGGCCGGTGAAGATGTGCTGAAAGATCGCGTCGCGCCGGTGCGTGATTGCCGTCACCTCTATCACCGGGCGAAGCCGCTGCGGCCCGTAGTAGCCGGTGAATTCCCCGAAAGGTCCCTCGACCTCTCTCACTCCCGGCAGAACGTGCCCCTCGATGACGATCTCGGCGTCCGCGGGCACCATGAATTCCTCCCCCCACGTCTCCGAAGCCGTAAGCCGAAGCGCCTCTCCCATGATCGCGCCGACGCGCGCATAGTCGTCGACGCCGAAGGGAGAAACGTTCAGGGCCCCCAGGTAAAAAGCCGGGTGATGGCTCACAACGATCGCCACGGGAGTCGGCCTCTTCTTTTCCTCGTTCTTGCGGTGAATCTGCCAGTTGTGGCGCGGCGACATGTGCACGCCGAGCTTTCGCGGTCCTTTCACCATGTTGCGCAGAAACGCGATGTTGTAGAAACCTCCTTCCGGGTCCTTCATAACGGGAGTCATATCGAGATAGGGGGCCGGATCCATCGCGTGGTGTCGCACGACCGGAAAATCATAGATATCGGCTTCGTCACCGCGCTTGACGACAGCCTTGACCGGCGCGTCTCGGCCCGGAATCACGACGGGAGCAACCAGCTTTTCCTCCCGCGCCGCATATTCAAGGCTCAACGCGAGGAACTCATCGGCGGGATCCATCCCCAAGGCCAAAGCGCAGCGACGCCGGGTGGCAAAGACGTTGCTCAAGAGCGGAAAAGAGGAAGGCTCGCCCCTGAGATTGCGAGGCCGGGTGAAAAGGAGTGTGGGGAACTTGCGCTCGTTCTCCAGGTGTTGCAGGAGTGCCGTCACTTCAAAGTCGGCCGGAGCCACGTCGCGCTCCACGCGCACGAGATCCCGCGGCAGCCGCTCTTCGAGCTCCTGCAGAAAGCTGCGCAGGTCCTTACTGGCTTTGCGAATCGCTTTGGGGCTAACGGAAGCTTTCATCGATTATCTAATGCCAATCGTTTACCGCGTTGCACGCGACCGAGGGGAGTGCGAGCGAGGCTGCGGACGTCCGATTACAAACAGCACGACTCATGGCACGAACCCATCGGCCGCGGCCGAGAGCGCGTTCCCCGAGGGAGCTTAGTGACGGGGACAGGCACGCAAGCGAGCCAGTCCCCGTGGCCGCAGCCGAGAGCGCGCTCGCCGAGGGAGCCTAGTCCGAGCAA
>JACPFH010000494.1 GCA_016183075.1 Deltaproteobacteria bacterium
TCAGGTCGAACTTCTGGGCGATCGCATCGTCGACCTGCTGCGACTGCACGGCCGCGTCGTACGGCGTGGTCTGGTTGGTCACCTTCATGCCGTATTTCTCGGCCGCGGCGATGAAAGCGGTGTTCCAGGCGCCGATATATGGGTTCTGGTTGGGGGTGGTGAGCAAGGCGACGCGCTTGCCCTGGGAAGAAGCGCCGGCCTGGCCGGCGTGCGCGGCGACGATCGCGACGGCGGCCGCCAAGAAGAGTTTTGCGATTTGCATAGATTCCTCCCTGACAGGGCAAAACTTATCGGACAACGCTCCGCGATGTCAACCTGGGGAAAAGCGCCGCAGCCGCGTGTTCTCCAGCTATCCTGCCCAGACCCAAGGATGCGAGCAAGCCATTGCCTGGAAGGTAACCCTCCGGTCCAGATCCAGAGATGCCCGTGGCCACTCCACCCCCAGCATACAAGTTTGGGATCACTGAGCCGTCGGGCCGAAGCACCTGGGCATTGGTATTCACTTTGAGCCCACCCTGCGTATGGTAGAGGGCTACGCGCACTTTGACTCCATACAACGGGGTGTTCATGGGAACTGAGAGAGTGCGCCCGAATGGATCCTTGCCATAGGCTGCTGCGCTATTGTATTCCTGAATCGTCCGCTCCAGACCGGCCGCGTCTATTCCCAATTGATACGCCAGTTCAGCAGTGGTTTCCGCCTTCTTTACGATTTCCGCGGCAATGACATCAGCGAGGTGGTTGCGAACCAAGTGGTATATCCGCTCGTCGAAAATTTCGTACGCCTGCTTTCCCGGCAAATTCAGCATTTTGGCGCCGATGCCCCCAGGGAACCGAGTCTCATCGACGAAGCGCCTCCCGTGTTTGTCCACGACGATGCCCCCCGAAGTCGTCACCTCTGGGGACAGCGAAAGCCCCTCAGGCCCGATGTAAGTGGGGAACGGCTGGAAGGCTCCGAGGTTTTCCGTAGCCGCTCCTAGCGCCATCCCCATTCGCAGGCCATCACCGGTGCTCCCATAATGGCCCGGAAACGGGATGTCGACCGCCTGCGGAATGTACTGGGACAATAATTCATGACTCGCCCCGAAGCCTCCAGAAGCTAGTATAACCTTGCGCCCTGTTATGACACCGCTTTGAGTCACCACCCCTGTGACGGCTCCATCAGCGTCGAGTTTGAGAGACACCGCTGGGGTTGAGAAGAGTATGCGGATGTGATCCGCCTGTTCAACTGCATCCACGAGGTAATCGATGATGGTGCGATCAGCCTTCCATGAGTGCGCCCGTTCCGCGCTGTGACCGAAAAGATGCGTGCCGATCTCGAATTCTATACCGGCACGATCGGCTAACCATTCCACCGTCTCAGCCGAGGTCCGCGCCAGCCGCTCCGTGAGTGCAACATCGCTTTGGCTGCCGTTCCTGCGCAAGATGTCTTTGACGTATCGTGCTGTGTCATCCTCGATGCTTTTTTCCCGCTGAAAGCGTGTTCCTGCAGCGCGCAAACCTCTGGAGGATAGGGCGGTACCACCCCCCGGCTTGTCTGTCTTTTCCAGTAACAGAACGTCGGCCCCGCTCTCGGCGGCCGCCAGGGCCGCGGTTAGACCGCAGCCTCCTGCCCCGACGACGATAATCCCAGAATACGAGACAGAGTGCTCCATAAAGACCCCCCGGTCCTCAGCTCGCGTGCGGGCGAGCGTACCGGCTCCTCATAGCTGTGTCAAACGACGCCGTGCGGTACCTGCTGGACGTCCGTTAGCGCACATAATAGATCTGTCTCACCAGACAAGGCTGCTTCGGCACTTTCTAGTTGCTTGGCCGAAGCCTCTTCACTTCAATCACGCTCCTCACATTGGAGCTTGTCGGGGCTTGACAATTCGCCCTACCCCACAGTAGCGTCCAGCCAAACCCACGCCTTGATTCATTCCGATTCAGAGGAGGTACTTTCCATGCATATTTTCTTAGTTTTTCTCACCTCGCTGATCGTTGTTTGCTTGGCTCCATCTGCTAAAGTTGCTGCAGCCGCCGGGGCAAAGACACCCATCAAGATCCGGGCTATGGAGCTCAATCCGGCGCCCGACCCCACGTTCTCGTATCACGGCTTAGCCAAAGGAATGGGATTGTTTGAGAAATACGGGTTGGATGCGGATATCAAAGCCTCTGGTGGCGGCGGCCCTGCTAAGGTCCAGATCATAGTAGCTGGAGA
>JACPFH010000495.1 GCA_016183075.1 Deltaproteobacteria bacterium
TCGAATCGATGACAAGCCCGGTGGGCTCACTAAAACCGTCGGTGATGATTTCGGCTGGGGCGAGAGACTCAAGCTTTTCAGGATCCGAAGGCTCCGAGGAAAAGGGTATGACGAGAAAGGGGAGCGCGGTCAGGAGGGCCAAAACTGTGAGAAACCACACCCCTACCCGCCGCAGCCGTTTCACTGACGCTCCTTTCTGTCCCGACAAGCCTGAGGACAGAGATCGCAGGGCGGGGTGGACTATAGTATTGCTAATATTCCGCTGTCAAACACATATGTCGGGCGACGGCATTTTCTTCGCTTTTGGGTCTTGCTCTATCAAGAACTCGCTGTAAAGAAGCAACGGCGACTCGTCACGGATTTAGGCTGAGGAGTTTTCGCTGTGCTTCATCCATGTTTGCGGACCAAACCCTTTGCTCCTTGTAAACCTGAATTGCCGCCGGATGGTAGGGGATTGTCACTTCAGGAGTGACAGCCCGCTGCCGCGTCCACTCTCTGAAACTCGGGTGAATCGGCGGGAGCTTTTCTACGTTGTCCCAGATACCTTTGAGGACCCCATTGACGACTTTATCGGGAGCTGCCTTGTGGGTTGTTAAATAAATATCATATGCATTTACACAGGTGTCTTCCACGATGGCTAAAGCCTGCCCGGGCTTGAGCCATCGTGGATAGTAGCCGGGCACCGCGCTGCGTAGCCGCTTTTCTCCTTCGGGGGAACAGTCTAAGGAGACGTGGCGGACCCCTACCGCGGCATCGGCCTCTCTGATCTTGGCGGAGTTTAAGGCGTGCATGGCCACATCGGCACGCCCTTGGACGAGGGCATCCACTCCCTCGTTTACGGCCGGCACCGGGATGATCTTGACGTCGTTCCAGGTCATCGAAGCGGTCGCCAGAAAGGCGAACACGTTGTAC
This sequence comes from Deltaproteobacteria bacterium, assembly GCA_016183075.1. GTDB lineage: Bacteria > Desulfobacterota > Binatia > UBA9968 > UBA9968 > 2-12-FULL-57-22. Next base: position 913 of record JACPFH010000495.1, read on the forward strand.
CAGTTTGATAGTTGAGCCGGGTACTCTCCTGTAAGGCGTTTGCCTTTGACGTCATAGATCGTTCTGATGCCCGAGTCCTTCCGAGCCAGAAGCCCGACCATCAATACCGACCCCCGCATCACGAGGCGGACATTGGGCGTATGTTGGAAGGGGTTGCGGCCGCCGATCTTTAGCCTCTCCGGCCCCTGATACGAGAGCGCCATATCCACAGCGTTGTTGACGCCGAAATCGATCTCGCCCGCGTTGAGCAGAGGAAGGAAGGTGCTCGTGCCCGTGTAGGGCTGGACAACTATCTGGAAGGGGGCGCCCTCGCTCGCCACCTTGGCCATCCCGCTGGCCAGGGCGTAGAAGACCGTGCCCGGAGGATTGGCCGCAACGGTCACCGAGCGTGGAAGCTGTTGCGCGCCGGCAGAGACGGGGGCGAAAAGCGCTAGAGAGAGCAGGGTCGAGATGAGCCTTGGGAGGCAGCACGGCTTTGGGCGCATGGAGGGTTCCTCCTTTCCGGAGAGTCATGCTATGGCGGACATGTACATTTAAACGCCGAGCCCTGTCAAGCCGCTCTGTTCGGCCACCCCATCTTCCACCCTTTGGCGCCTTGCTCCGTTAAGAACTGATTTGCAGACATTGGGATAGTCCCGATGTTCTCCGGACTTGGCTGCGACTTTTGGCGGGGCCTATCTAGGGCCTAAGAGTAGAGATTGGTTTGTTCGCTGGACGCGGGTCGGCAGAGCTTGAGCCACTGCATCAGTTGGTGACCGACGTTCCGAGCGCGACCAGCGCTTCGCGAATTGCGGCTCGGACCCGCTCGCTGTGTCGCGACGACCGCCCCTTAAACCAGGCGAGAACAATTTTCTCCTGCACAGGGTGCAGGGCGGAGAGGAGAATCGTTTTGGCTTTCGCGATGTCATCCGCGGGAAGGGTTTGGAAGCTAGCTAATGCCTGACACACCTGAATTAGGACCGCATCGGTCTCTGGGGGCATTGACGGATCATGACCCAGGGCCTTGCCATAAAACTCAAAGGCCTGCGGGTGTCGGCTCCTTATGCGTTTGAGGTATGAGACCGCCATCTGGCGGACCCCACCTTCTCGATCGTGCAGGGCTTGTATGAGACGGGCTTCTGCCGCAGCGCCCTCCAACTTGAAAAGGGCGCTCAAGGCCGACTGCCGGACATGCACGTCGGCGTGGTGTAAGAGCCGGCTAATGGGCTGCGCAACGGATGCATCCCCTAGGTTTCCGAGCGCCTCGAGAATATGGCAGATAACGAGCCTTTCATGCTCGATTTCCGGCAACTGCGAGAGAAAAGTTTGCAGCACACCTCCCCCAATGCGTTGTATCGCCTCAAAGGTGCTCACTCGGACCGATTTATTGTCGCTCGCCACGAATGCTTCCAGCAGCCGCGGACCTGCCCGGTGCCCAACGAAGACCAGGATCTCAACCAAGTGATCACGCCGGTCCTTGTTCTGGGAGTTCAGATCCTTAATAAGTTGCGCAAGCGTATCTTGGGTCGCGACCGACTGGGAAAGTAGTCCCGCCATCTCTTCGAGGACCTGGGACGTTGGGGACAGATGCCGCGCCTTGTTCACCGCTTGCAGGAGTTCAGTAACCGTCGGGTATTCCTTACGGCGCAAAAGAACCGGCATGATTCGATGCACCATTGAAGCTAGCTGCGTTTCCGCGTTGCCCTGTCCTATCTGAGCAAGGCGCGAAAGATATTGATCCTTACGAGCCAGAAAAGTTTCCGTTAGCTGTCGCGCCTCTACGGCGCGCCGGTTATCCGACGGCAAATCCTCTAAGGGCAGCACCTGCTCCCTGAGAAGCGCTTCCAGCAAATCGTCCTCGATCGTACTGCCCACGCTGCACAGCCTCGCCGCGATCTCTCGGAGCACGCTCAACCGTCGGGCTGCCTCATCGGAAGACCTTTCTTCTGGTATCTTGGGTTGAGTGGTCCCCGGCTGCTCCAGGTCTTTGACCAGCTCCCACGCAGTTGCCACGAGCATCTCTTCGGAGAGGCTTCGGACGATCTCTCGCTCGATCTGCGCCCCTTCCAAGACCGCGATGTCATGGACAACCAGGTCGCAATTGACCAGCAAGTCCCTGAGAAGCCCAGGCGTGCGCACCGGGCGGATAACATCATCGATGACCTGCATCTTGACGCGCTGGATTTTTTCTGGGGTGGCAAGTTTATATAGCGGCAGCAATCGCAAATCCCGCCGCAATCGGCTGAGAGCCATTTCCACCCGCCACGGCAGCCGACGGTGTTTTCCGACAACGTCGTCGTTGAAGACTGTGGAGATATGCAAGATATGCTGATCCAAGAAAGCGAGTGTTAACCGCTCAGCAGCCTCCGGTGTGCCCTGACTGGCCGTGGGCGGTTGGCTCATCAGTATGATAAAGGAGTAGAACTCTTCAGCAGTGATATCGGCTTTCAGAGAAAAGCTGAGGAGATTCCATCGATCAAAAAACTCAAGAAACTTTGACTTGAACAGATCCGCCATGCCCCTCATCATCACCTGGTCCAAAGACAGCGGGACTAAATCGTATCCATCGATAATGATCGTACGGCTCTCCCTGGTCGTTTGTACCAAATAGGTGAGTTCGGAGCGGGCCCCGATCAGATGCTTGAATTCCTCGTAGAGCCCGGTGAATGTCTTGCGTGCCTCGGGATGGTCGGGGGCGTAGTATCCTGTCCTGAGCATCGCTTTGATCAGGCCGAGTGTAAAATCAGCCAGGTCTGGATGTGCCTCGCTGTGGAACGAGGCCGTCGGTGAGGGAGGCTTCACCAGCAATGTGGGTTCCATGGCGTAATGCTCCCGGGAAACCCGTTGTACTGGCAGCGGAGATCTCAGGAATGGATTTGAGCAAGGACCGTGCCAAAGGGCCCTTTAAAGCGCCTACCTCTTGATTTTAGGGGAAACTTTAGAAGATCAGTTATCGAGCCGGTGTCCAAAATGTGACGAAAAACTAAAGAGTGGCAAAAATTGTACACCATTCCGCTTCGTCCATTGAGGTTACCTAAATCGTTTCTCTTTGGACCTTCAGTATTGGAGCATTAGATCGCCTGAAATCACGAAGCTCTTTCACAGTGCCTTGGTGGGCTTTTTGGTACATACGCCGAACGCGACGGCTTGCCGCCTTTGAGCCATCAAACATGCTTCCGAATTGCAGTCGGCTTTTGTATTTGTGGTTTTTAAGCTGATATGACTCACAAGTTGAGCCAAGAGCGGACTTGACCCCATTTCCATTTTGACCCCATTTCCATTCCCGTTCCCTTGTAAACTCCGAGCCCGGTCAAGGCGCTCTATTCGCGAGCTGAGATTGACGTAGCAGTCCCAATCATATAGCCTCCACGGCAAAACGATGGTCCGTGGAAATTCCCTCTCGGCGGCCGCCGAATTGCTCCTTGGAAGGCGAGACGAAAGGAGAATTCTTATGACCAAGAGACATCGAGTGTTTCTGTCAACCATCATAGGGTTGGCTCTCGTGGCGTCCGCAGAAGTAAAAGGAGGTGAGAGAAATGCAGCCGAGGTTTATTCCCCACAATCCGCCGAGAATCTATTCTAAGGCTTGTGTCTATGGCAACGTGATTTACCTGGCAGGAGAAGATTGCAAAGATCCCAAAACCCAGAAAATACGCGGGAGCACGGTAGTCGAACAGGCAGATTATCTTTTCCAAAACCTGAAGGCTACCTTGGAAAGCTTGGGGAGCTCGCTTGACAACATCATCAGCCTGACCGCTTATGTTACCGATCCCCGGGCCAAAGAAGACTACCGGCAAGCCCGGGCCAAATATACCCCGCACGCGCCCCCCAGCGCCCTTATCTGTGGAATCCAGCTTGCCGATCCTGAGATGCTAATCGAGATCCAGGCCGTGGCCGTCATACCGGAAAAAGGCTAAAACCCGCGGCTTGGGGTCAAGCTGACCCTGCGCAGCATGCATAAGCCCGATCGACTGTCTCCGGGGACTGGAAGCAGCACGCAAAGATGAGCCCCTGAGAGGTCGGTGTTTACCGGGTCTGCAGGACCTCGCCGGCCAGGTTGGTCACTTTGTCGAGCCGGATGATGACGGCGAAGCCCTTGCGATCCGGGTCTTTTTCCAGCTCGGGCTTGACCACCCGGGCCATGACCTGCTCGCGTATCGGGCCGCTTTCGTGGATCGCGGCTACGCCGTGGAAGCGCCAGTTGATCTTGGTCGTGGGATCGCGGAACAAGACGACGACGCGCGGGTTCTCCCTGAGGTTTTTAAGGTGCTGGCGTTGCGTGCGCTCCCAGTAGGCGAGCGACTCGTTGTCGAAGATCATCGTGCTTCCCTTAAAGCCGATGTCCGGCTCAGCGGAAGCCGTTGCCGTGGCGAGAACGCACGGGCAGTTATTGGCCAGGGCATTGTTAACCATTTCTCTCATCTGGTCAGTTAAGGCAATCATTCCGCCCTCCTATTTTGAAAAGATGATTCTGTCACTCTCCCTCACACAGGCCAGCGCTGCCGGCGGTAGGCCTGCTCCCAAAATGAATACTCATAACGACTGCTCAAAAGAAAGTGGGAGCGCATGGATTTCTTTTCGCTGCTATTGGCTCCCGCTCCCAGCCGATCCATCAACCGAATCTGCTCGCGCACGAGATTCCAGAATCCCTCTGAGGCATAGGTTTCGATCCATTCGCGGTAAATCTTGGGTCTTCTGGGGCGCCTGCGGTGGAGTTTTTTTCCTACCACCCCATAGATCCAATAGCATGGGAGGAGAGCGGCCACAATCTCGCCGAGGCTGCCGCCACGAGCGACCGCCTGAAGATGGCGCGTGTAGGCTTCGGTGATCGGTCCCTTGGGGGCGGCGTCGAGCTGTTTCTGGGAGAACCCCAGGCTCCGGCCGTAGCTCGCATGAAAGCTTCGCTCCACCTCGACGGCGGTCAGCGCATGGCGGTCAAAGATCTCGAGGGTTTGGAGATCCGGTGACTTGGCCCCGCCAAGAGACAGGACCTGGGCGAAATCGAGGAGATAGAGATAGTCCTGGAGGATAAAGTAAGTAAAGCGCTCCACGGAGAGCGTCCCGGCCTGGAGCTCGCGCAGAAAGGGATGCGCGTAAATGGCGCGCCAGATGCTTTCCGCCTGGCGCCTCAGTTGGGAGCTGAACGGCGTTGTCACTTTGGGTCCTTTTCTGGGCGTTTTTTCGCCGCGAAGTCCTTCTTGCAGTTTGTTGAAAATCTTTCTATAACATACCCCCGTCGGCCTTGTCACCATCGCTGCTCGACGGAGCGAGCAGCGAAATCGAGAAGAGGGGAGCAAATTATGAAAAAAAAGATCCGCCTGCGCATCAACGGGAAGAAAGTCGAAGCGGAGGTCGCGACCAGCCGCTTGCTGATCGACTTCTTGCGCTATGACCAGGGACTTACGGGCACGAAAGAAGGTTGTAGCGTGGGTGTCTGCGGGGCTTGCACGGTCCTTATGGACGGCGAGATGGTAAGCTCGTGCCTCGCGCTCGCGGTATTCGCTGACGGGCACGAGATCACTACGGTTGAAGGGCTGGCAAAGGACGGCGAGCTCCATCCGGTGCAGAAGAGCTTCATCAAGTACGGCGGCTTCCAGTGCGGCATCTGCACGCCCGGCCAGGTGGTTGCGGCCAAAGCTTTGCTGGACGAGATCCCCAAACCCAACGAAGAGCAGATCAAGGAATGGATGATGGGAAACCTCTGCCGCTGCACGGGTTACTACAAGATCATCGAGTCGATTCAGAAGGCGCATCAGTTCGCCAAATAAACGGATCGGGGTACGTTATGATAGCTTTTGAATATCGCACGCCGAAGTCGCTCAAAGAAGTTTACGCGGATCTCAGGGAGTTCGGGACGGACGCCAAGCTCATCGCCGGCGGCACCGCGCTCGTCATCATGATGAAACAGCGCCTGGTGCGCCCGTCTTGCCTGATCAGCTTGCGCGCTGTGCGGGGCTTAAATAACATCGCGCAAAAAGACGGCGGGCTGAAGATCGGCGGCCTGGCGACCCATCGCGAGGTTGAGATCTCGTCGCTCGTGCGCCGGCGCACGGCGCTGCTGGCGGAAACCTACCGTCACGTGGCGACCATCCGCGTGCGCAACATGGCGACGGTCGGCGGCGGCCTCGCCCATGCCGACCCTAACCAGGACCCGCCCCCGACCCTGATCGCACTGGGGGCGACGGTCAAAGCGAGCTCGGCGGATGGGAGCAGGGTGATTCCGATCGAGGAGTTTTTTACGGACTATTACGAGACGGTGCTCAAACCGGAGGAGATCATCACGGAGATCTATGTGCCCAAGCTGCCGGCCGGTAGCGGCGGCGCGTTTCTCAAGTTTCTGCCGCGCACGGCCGATGACTATGCCACGGTCTCAGCGGCGGCGGTGGTAACGCTGGATCGGTCGAAGAAGACGTTCGCCGATGTGCGGATCGCCTTGGGGAGCGTGGGGACCACACCGATTCGCGCGCGGGAGGCGGAGGCCGTCCTGCGCGGCCAGCCGGTAAAACCGGAGGCCCTGCGCGAAGCCGCAGAGAAAGCCAAGGCGGCGGTCGACCCGATCAGCGATTTCCGCGGCTCTTCGGCTTATAAAAAGGAGATGGCCGGAGTTTTCGTCCGCCGCGCCCTGGAAAAGGCCGTGGCGGGCCTCACGGCCAGAAAGGCGAAGGCGAAGACGAGCCGCCCGGCGCCGAGAAGGAGGAGAAGGTGAAATTCACCCAAAGCGCAGTGATTCCGGTGGCCCGCCAGCCCCTGTGGGACTTTTTGATGGATGTGCCCAAGGTGGCAAAGTCTTTGCCGGGGGTGGAGTCCGTTGAGCAGCTTGACGATACCACGTACCAAGGAATGCTCAAGGTGCGCGTCGGGCCGATCTCGCTCAACCTGCAAGGAAAGATTATCGTCGAGGAGCGCAACCAGGAGAATTGGCGGGCCGCGCTTCGAGCCGAAGCGTCCGACAAGCGGGCCGCCGGCGCGGTGAAGGGAAAGACGAGCATGCAGCTTAAGGAGCGGAGCCCCAAAGAGACCGAGCTTCTAGTTGAGACCGACGTCAACATCCTGGGGAAGATCGGTGAATTCGGCCAGCCGATCATCCGGAAAAAGGCCGATCAGATGCTCCGGGAGTTCGTGGAAAATATCAAGAAGCAGTTGGCAGCTTAGCGCTCCGGTTCGCAATTACGGGGCGGTCCACAGTCTGCGGTCGGCCGTCGTCCTCAGTTGGCGTCAGCTTAGCGGTGCTTCCAGTCGGGCTTTCTCTTGTCGATAAACGCCCGGACCCCTTCTTCCACATCCTCGGTTTTTAATAGCTCTCCGAGGTAGATTTCTTCGGCTCTGGCCAGGTCGGCGGCAAAAGTTCGAAGCCGCATTTCTCTGAGCCCTTTCAGGGAGATGCGCAGAACCGCGGCGCTTTTACCTCCAAGCTCCGCGAGCAGAGCTTCCAGGGCCTCGTCCAGCTCTTGGCGGGGGACGGCTCGGTTGATGAGCCCGATCGCTGCCGCCTGCTCTGCCGAAATTCGCTGTCCGGTGAGGATCAGCTCGGCTGCTCGATGGTAACCGAGTAATGCGGGGAATCCCACGAGGGCGGCGGGCGGATAGCAGCCCACGTTGATCTCCGGAGTGCCAAAAACGCTGTCGGTCGATGCCAGGATCAGGTCGCAGCAGCTCGCCAATTCAAGGCCGCCGCCGAGGCAAGCGCCGCGGACAAGCGCGATCGTAATCTGAGGCAGAGCGAGAAACTTGTGCATCACGCCGTGGACAACCCGAAGCATCTCAGGCACCCGCTCTCGCGTGTGATCTCTGACATCCACCCCGGCGGAAAACGCCCGTCCACCGCCTCCCTGGACGACCACAACATTCGTGGACGTGTCGGCGGTAAGCCTCTCCAGGATCGAGTCCAGCTCCTTTAGCAGCTCGATCCCGAGCACATTGAGCGGGGGGCGGTCGAGGGTAATTCGCGCGACGTGCCGGTTCGTTTCGATCAAAACTCCCATAGCCGTTTGTCCTGGAGCGTCATACCTCAACGGGTTTTTTCTCTGCGGCCGCAAGCCTGGGCGCTTCCGGGATTATAAGCACGATCAGGTTCGCCAGCAAAACGGTCGCGGCCAGCAGATAAAAGGCCGCGAGGATGCCCCA
>JACPFH010000470.1 GCA_016183075.1 Deltaproteobacteria bacterium
GACCCCGACTCGAGCTTCGACCTGAGCCTACACCTCGACCTCAGCCTAAACCTCACCCTCAGCCTAAACATAAGCGTGGGTGGAGTTGAAGGTGTCTTTCTGGTCGTCCAAGCGAGTTACCGTCACGGGGGGCGCAGGGTTCTTAGGCTCTTTTGTCGTTGAGAGTTTGACCCGGCGCGGATGCGAAAATATTTTCGTGCCGCGGAGCAAGGACTATGACTTGGTGTGTAACGAGGCCGTGGAGAGATTCTATAGAGATAGCAAACCTGATATCGTCATCCACCTCGCTGCGAGGGTAGGAGGAATTGGAGCCAACCGGGATAATCCAGGGTTGTTTTTTTACCAGAACTTAATGATGGGGGTCCAGCTTATAGAGCAGGGACGGCTCTTCGGCGTTGAAAAGTTTGTGGCTTTAGGGACGGTATGCTCCTATCCAAAGTTCACTCCGGTGCCTTTTAAAGAGAAGGATTTGTGGGAAGGTTATCCGGAGGAGACCAACGCTCCCTATGGTCTCGCCAAGAAGATGCTGCTGGTGCAGTCACAGGCTTATCGGGAACAGTACGGGTTCAATAGTATTTTCCTTATTCCCGTGAATCTTTATGGGCCCAGAGACAACTTTGATCCTCAAACCTCTCATGTGATTCCAGCCCTTGTCCGGAAGTGCCTAGAGGCTGAGAAGGAAGGTGGCCGCGAGGTCGTATGCTGGGGAAATGGCACGCCCACGCGGGAGTTTCTTTATGTCGGGGACTGTGCGGAGGCGATTGCCCTGGCGGCGGAGCGCTACGACGGGGCAGAACCGGTGAACATAGGAGCAGGATTTGAGATTTCTATTAAAGAACTCGTGGAACTGATCGCCGAATTGACCGGCTTTCAGGGCAGCATTGTTTGGGACATCACAAAGCCGAATGGGCAGCCCAGGCGCTGCTTGGATACGAGCCGGGCATGGGAGCTATTTGGTTTCTGCGCCGAGACTGGCCTGCGTGAAGGTCTCCACCAAACCATCGAGTGGTACCGAGAAAACCAGCAGGAGCGACTGCAAGTCTCATCGTCTGGTTAATGCAATCTCCTCACATCGTTTTCTTCAACCGTTCCTTCTATCCTGAAACTTCCGCTGTGGGGCAGCTCCTTACGGAACTGTGCGTGGGTCTAGTCCGGGACCACGGCTGCCGGGTATCCGTCGTAGCAGGATATCCTCTGGTTTGGGCAGATGGTGATACGGATACGAGAAGAAGGGAATTGATTGAGCACGAATTCTTTCAGGGGGTTGAAATCTTTCGATCCCGAGGGACAACATTCTCTAAAGCGTCTTTCGTGGGACGGGCATCCAATTATGTCTCTTATTTTCTGTCGGCGTCCGTGCGCGGGTTGCGGTTCAACGACGCCGATGTTGTGGTGGGGATGACAGACCCGCCCATCATCGGGCTTGCGGCTCTGGTCGCCGCCCGGCGAGCGAGGGCTAAGTTCGTGATGCTGTACCAAGACGTCTTTCCTGAGGTGGCCCGCCTTTTGGAGGACTTCCGCAGTGAGACCGTGAATCGATTTTTGGAGCGGATCAACCGTTTGCTCATCCGAAGCGCAGATCAGGTCATCGCGCTCGGAGAAACAATGCGAGAGCGATTGGTTCATGGGAAGGGTGCTGATCCTCGGAAGGTGAGAGTGATCCATAACTGGGCCGATTGCTCGGCGATTGTGCCTGCGCCTAAGCGGAACTCTTTTTCCTTGGAGCACGGGCTCGTCGACAAATTCGTGGTCATGCATTCTGGAAACATGGGGCTGTCCCAAGGACTGGAGAAGGTTCTCGAGGCGGCTGTTCATCTGAGAGAATTTGCAGATATCGAGGTAATGTTTATTGGTGATGGGGTCATGAGACCTCTTCTTGAACAACGGGTCAGGTCCACGGGACTCAATAACGTGCGTTTCCTTCCCTACCAGCCAAAGGAACGGTTGGCAGAATCCTTTGCCAGCGCAGATGTCTTTATCGTCTCGCTGAAACGGGGATTGGCCGGGTACATGTTACCGAGCAAACTCTACGGGATCCTAGCAGCCGGGCGTCCCTATGTGGCGGCAGTGGAGAAGGCGTGCGAGGTTGCAACCATCACGACCCAGTACGACTGCGGGCTTTTGGCCGAGCCAGAAAACCCCGATGATATTACCGGCAAAATCCTGACCCTTTACCGTGACCCAGCTCTGTGCCGGAGGCTCGCAGTCAATGCCCGCAAGGCGGCTCTCCACTTCGACCGTCCTCGCCAGGTGGGGGCGTACTACAGCCTCTTCAGAGAATTGGCGCAAGCCAGGTCAGAAACGTAGTGAAACTATTGGTTACCGGTGCTTCCGGATTCATTGCTTCGCACTTGCTGCCGGGCCTTTTGGCTAAAGGTTGGTATGTGCGCGGGGCCGTGCGCAATGAGGAGCGGCTGAAGTTGCTTCCGCAACGGGTGGAGGGTACTGTTGTCGGAGACCTCAGTCTCAAAACCGATTGGTCCGCAGCTTCGAGAGGGATAGACGTTATCGTCCATCTTGCTGGAAGAGCCCATGTCCTGAGGGATTGTGCGGTGGAAGACTACTATTCCACCAACGTCGGTGCTTCCCGAAGCCTGGCTGAGGCAGCGGCAAGGTCAAGAGTCAAACGACTTGTTTTTGTGAGTTCCGTCAAAGCGATGGGGGAGAGGAGTTTGGCAGATCGTCCATGGACAGAGGAAGACCCGTGTTTTCCCCAGGATAGCTATGGAAAGAGTAAGCGGGAGGCCGAGCTGGCCCTATTGGAGGTGGCCAAGCGTACCCCTATGGAGATAGTGGTCCTGCGTCCACCGGTGGTTTACGGACCTGGTGTAGGCGCGAATATCTACAGGGTGTTGCGGGCTATAGAACGCGGTTGGCCGTTGCCGCTCGGGTCCGTGAAAAATCGCCGCAGCTTTATTTTTGTGGGGAACTTCGTTGACGCCATGATCAGGGCAATGGAACATTCTAGGGCCTCGGGAGGAACATTTTTGGTTAGCGACGGCAAGGACCTATCTACCCCGGAGTTGATCCGAGCGATTGCCCAGGCTTTTGGTAAACCTGCCCGCCTGGTCCCGGTGCCACCGGTTCTGCTTCGATTGGCTGGGGCGGTCCTGGGGCTATCAGACGAGGTCGAGCGCCTTCTCGGCTCTCTGACGGTCGACATTACGAAGATCCATCGTCTTCTCGGCTCTCTAACGGTGGACATTACGAAGATCCGTCGTCTTCTCGACTGGGAGCCTCCTTTTGGAATGGAGGAGGGGTTGGGAAGAACTGTGCAATGGTACAAAGAAGCGACAGCGCAGGTACCTTTTGCTAGTAGTTAAACGGGAGAAGAGGGGGCGCCCTGTTACTTCTCGTGCTTCGAGTTTCGACTGGTGAGGGGTAGATGGGCACACTTTGGTTGAACTCCGCTTTAGGGGATCAGGATCAGAGAGATGCCCGTCCTATGTCGGGCAGGAAGGTTTCGGACCGTTCCATTCATGAACCGATTCTCAAACGGCCATTTGACTTTCTTCTATCGGCGGTGGGGCTCCTATTTAGCTTACCCCTTTGGGGCCTCATTGCGGTGTGCATTTGGTTAGAAGACGGAAGACCGATCTTCTTTCGACAAGATCGGATCGGCCGAAACGGGAAGA
>JACPFH010000471.1 GCA_016183075.1 Deltaproteobacteria bacterium
CCTCCCATCGGGCGTCTCGGCTTTCTGGTGATAATCGTAGAATCTCGACAATAAATCGTCGTCCTCGAGCTTGAGGAAGCGCCTGAGAATGGGCAGAACAGCGGCCTTGTTTTCCTTTGCAAAGGCGCGTGCGGCTTCCCGCTTGGAATCTGCGGCCAGGGGAGAAGTTGTTTCCCTGATGGTGTGGCTAGCAGCCTGTATGCTATTTTAATCAGACACAAAATTTGTAAGAGGGAGCGAAGATGAATTGGGATTTGACGAGTTATTTCACCGAATGTAACGGCACGGAGATGCGGGAGTTCAAAGCCGCACTTCAGCGCGATATCCAAGCCACTTTGCGCAGGGCAGCTTCGCTTCCGGATCTGGCGACCGAAAGCGCGGATGCGTGGGAGGAAGTGGTTTTGCATGCTGAAGAGATCCAGAAGCCTCTCTCCCACCTTTCCTCCTATATCGGCTGCCTGGCTTCGGCGGACTCGCGCAACGAGGGCTACCGGAAAGAGGAGGCCTGGCTGGCGCTGATCAGGGCGGAGTTCTCTAAGGTGAAGATAGAATGTCTACGCGCGATCAAGCGTGCCAACGATGAGTTGTTCTCCGCTTTCGCCCGCCGTGAGGCGTTTCGCGGGGCCGAGCACTATCTTCGTCGGCTGCGCGAAGAGGCGCAGCGAACAATGGCGGCCGAAAAAGAGGCCCTGGCAGCGGATCTCGGTGTCGGCGGCCTCCATGCTAGGGGCAGGCTTTACGATACGCTTTCCGGAAAACTTGAATTCGAGATGGTATATCCCGACGGGCGCACGGAGCGACTGCCCATGTCCCAGCGCCGCTCGCTGATGGAAAGCCCGGATCGCCGCGTGAGACAGGCAGCCTTCCAAGGGGGCAATGCCGCCTGGGAGAGGGCGGAAGATGCCGCGGCCGCGGCGCTCAACGCTATCTCGGGGACGCGGTTGAGCCTCAATCGCCACCGGGGGATCCAGGACTTCCTGGAGGTCGCGCTCTTCCAATCGGCGATCAGCCGGAGGACCCTGGATGCCATGCTCGAAGCCGTCCACGCCGAGCTGGAGTTGCCGCGGCGGATTCTTCGCCTCAAGGCGCGCTCTATGGGGAGGACGGCGGTAGCGTGGTACGATCTAGGCGCGCCGCTTGCGCTCGCGGGGCAGAAGGCGCTCTCGTGGGAAGAAGCGAAAATGCTCGTCCAGGATTCCTTCTCCCGCGCTTATCCCGGGCTCGGTTCATATTTTGGGACGCTAGTCGGCAAGCGATGGATCGACTGGGAGCCTCGAGCGGGCAAGCGTCCCGGAGGCTTTTGCACCGGTTCTCTCCTGACTCACGAGCAGCGCATCTTCATGACGTTCAATCGGGCCATGGGGGATGTCCTGACGCTCGCCCACGAGTCCGGCCATGCTTTTCATAGCCATGCGATGGGCGACCTGCGTCCTTACGCTCGAACGTATCCGATGACTTTGGCCGAGACGGCCTCGACGTTCGGCGAGTTGCTCCTGGTCCAAAGCCTGGTGGAAGATCCGTCGGTCGACGATGCCCGGAAAGCGTTTCTTCTCGACATCGAGACCGGCCACGCCGCGATCTATCTCCTGGATATTCCGGTCAGGTTTGAGTTCGAAAAAGCGCTCTATGAGGAGCGCGCAAAAGGGGAGCTGAGCGTGAGCCGACTAAAGGCGTTGATGGTCGAGACCCAAAGGCGGATCTTCGGCGATGCGCTGGAGGAGGGAGGGGAGGATCCCTATTTTTGGGCCTCCAAGCTCCACTTCTACATTACCGGTGTGACCTTCTACAACTTTCCCTATACCTTCGGTTTTCTCCTGAGCCGTGGCCTCTTTGCCATCTTTAAGGGAGAGGGCCCGGATTTTCTGCCCAGGTATGAAAACTTTCTTCGTCTTACGGGCAGCGATACCGTCGAGAACGTGGCGCGCCGGAGCATCGGCCGGGATCTGGAATCGCCCGATTTCTGGGTGGAGGCGATTCACAGCCTGAAGGAGCCGCTGGCGCAGCTTGAAGAGCTTTTGCGGAAAGTGCTGTGATAGCCGTCACCCCATGCCTTCGAGAAGCGCCATGCGGAGAAGTTCGATGGCATTGAGACTCATCCGCGCGCGGTCTTGTTGGCTCTTTCCCGCCATATGGTAGGTGTGGTTCTTGGACCTTTTCCCGTCGGTAACGGCGATAAAAGTTTGGCCACGAGCCAGGTTCACGGTGCGATCTTCCGGATCCGCTACGCCATGGAGCGCCAGGCCGAAGTCAGTTCCGGATTGGGCGCGCACCGCCAGGGCGAGTTTGCCGGTCAGAGCGACCGGGTCTTGTGCGAGCTGCTCCAAATCTTGCGGCCGGTCAGAGAAGGCCAGGAGCCGGCTTATCGAGGTCGAGTTTTTGCTGATGAAGCCTTCGACGAAATGCTCCGAGCTTGCTTGCTGGAGCCGCTCGGCGAGAAGGCCGCTCGTCAGGTCTTCGAAAACGGCGACGGTCTTGTTGCGCTCGTGCAGGAGCCCTCCGACGACGTCTTCGATCGTTTCGTTATCGGTGGCAAAGATGTGGCGGCCAAGAAGCTCGCGAACCTCCGCTTCCACCGGCGCGATAAGCTTCATCGCTTCCACCCGATTTGCCGCCTTGGCGGCGATGCGCACGTCGACCTGCCCCGGGTGAGCCAGGACGCCCACCGTCGGGTTACTCAGCTTCTCGATCAGATGGCCGATGCGGTCATCCACGCTGCTTTCGCCTAGCCCCGCCACTTTAAGGACCCTGTAAGTAATGATTTCAGCGAGGCGAAATTTTTTTCTGAGATAGGGCTCCGTTTCGTGCTCGAAAAGCCATTTGAGCTCGAACGGGACACCGGGAAGGACGAAAATTACGCCGCGCGGGTCTTCCACGACGAAGGCCGGCGCGGTGCCGTTGGGATTCTCGACCGGGATGGCGCCTTCGGGAGTGTAAGCCTGGCGTTCGTTGTTGGAGGTCATGATCAAGCCTCGGCGGCGAAACCGTTGCTCGATCTGTTCCAGCAGATGAGGGTCGAGGAGTAATTTTCGTCCCGTGACCTCGGCGACAACTTCGCGCGTGAGATCGTCTTTGGTTGGACCCAGCCCGCCGCTCGTGATGACAATATCGGAGCGTTCCAGCGCGCGGGTGATGACTTCCTTCATTCGCCCCGGGTTGTCGCCCACCACCGTCTTGTAAAACAGGTTGACCCCGAGAGCAGTGAGCCTCTCAGCCATCCAGGCCGAATTGGTGTCGACGATCTGGCCCAGCAGCAGTTCCGACCCGATTGCGACAATCTCCGCGTTGGGCATGTCTGCTGCTCTCTCAATCTGACGGCAGTGACCAGTCGAAAGTGGAAGGGGTGGTAGGGGGAGGTCTATTGACCATTGACTATTTACTATTCGCTAGTCCGTACCGACCCACCCGGCAGCCGATATGTCGATCACCTGGTTATCCGGGCCAACGCACTTGATTTCATAATAGGAATGAGGGTTCGAGGGATCCGCGATAGTAACCTCTACGCGGTCGGTGGCCGCCTTTCCTCCCAACTGCTTTACCTTGGAGAGAGTTCCGTCGACATCTTCCACCTGGAAGCCCAGATGGTCGATGCCGATCTTACCCGTGTCTCCGTCTCCTTCGGTATTGCATCTCAGGATGGCGAGATTGACATGGCCGTCGGATAGATAAATGCCGTTGCGACCGACGCCGACTTGCTTGAGATCGAAGGCCTGCCGGTAGAAGGCCGCCGTTTCCTCCGGGTTTTCGGTCCGTATCGCAATATGCTTTATTCTGGCCATGGTTCCTCCCGCCGGAAGGGCTTAGAGACTCGCAGGGGACAATGCCCATATAGTTTTGCGCTGTGCCCAGTTTATTCTGGCCGGCGAATCTGTCAAGGGCTACCCGTCGGACGGTCCTTTGTGCTATGAAGCGTTTACAATGCTTGTCCTATCGGAAAAAGAAGTCCGGAGCCTCATCCGCATCGAAGAGCTGATCCCGGTTCTGGAACACGCCCACATTCAGTTCTCCACCGCCAAGGCCGTGATGCCGGTCAGGCAGGTCGTGCCGCCGCCGCAAATCAACGGTCGCATCACCAGCATGCCCGCTTATCTCGCCGAATCCGACGCCCTGGGGATGAAGGTGGTGACCTACTTCCCGGAAAATCCCAAGCGCGGTGTGCCGATGATTCTTGCCACCGTTTTCCTGTACAGCACGGAGAGTGGAAAACTTCTGGCCGTGATGGATGGGACCTACATCACCTCCATTCGGACCGCATGCGTATCGGCCATTGCGACAAGGGCGCTGGCCAATCCGGAGACTCCGACCCTTGGTGTTCTCGGGGCCGGGGTGCAGGCCAGGGCGCATATCCGGGCGCTTTGCCGGGTAAGAAAAATTCGGGAGATAAAGGTTTACGACCTGTTGGAAAAAAGCGTCCGCAGCTTAAAAGAGGAGTTGGAGCCGGAGGTGGGGATCGAAATCGAGCCAGCGAAAACTGCTGAAGAGGTGGTGCGCCATGTGGATCTGCTTGTGACCGTAACGACGGCCAAGGAGCCGATCCTGAGCGCCGGTTGGCTGAGGCCCGGGGTTCATATCAACGCCGTGGGGTCCCATCGTCCCGATCTCAGGGAGATCGATGCCGCGACTTTTAAGCGGGCCAGGGTAGTGGTCGATTCACGCGAAGCGATCATGGCGGAGTGCGGAGATATTCTTCTTGCCATCAAAGAGGGCGCGATCACGGAGAATCACATCTACGGCGAGATCGGCGAGATCCTGGCCGGCAAGAAGCCGGGGAGAACGGCAGCCAACGAGATTACGCTCTACAAAGCTGTCGGCATTGCTATTCAGGACGTGGCCACGGCCCGGCTCGTTTATGAGAAAGCCCTCGAGCGCAAAGTCGGCACCACGGTAGAGGTATGACGGGAAGAGGTGTTCCCGATTGAGTGGCTAGTAGAGGAAGTTGGATGGCTACACAGGCAAGGCAGCCGGTTGAAGAGCGCATGATCCAATTGCTCCGGCACTTGGGCATCGAGCAGGCCCATTTTGCGGCTTCTATGCCTCGAGACTGGGGCGATCTTGTCATCACCCACCCGGAAGTCGTGTCATCCCTCACGCTGGTTTGCCCAATGGGCATTAACCTCGATGCGCTTCGCACAAGCGCTCCCATGCTCTTGGTTGTCACCGGGGACCAGGGGCGACCGGCTCAGGAGGCGCGACAAATCGTCGGGGATCTGCCGGGAGCTACGCTGATAACTCTCCCTAACTACTTCAGTCCGCCGTGGGCGGATGTGATCGCGGATCGGACGGAGCACGTCGGCTCCGCGCTGATGGACTTCCTTCGGCGCATCGACCAGGGGCGGACGAGGAAGGCAGCGGCGCTCCGGCAGGGCGAAGGAGAGGTCGCGGGCATCTCTTACAGCGTTCGAGGATCGGGACCTCCCCTGCTGTTGCTTCCGCTGGCCCTCGCTCCTTCGCAGTGGCAACCGCTGTTGGCGGTCCTGAGTGAACGCTATTGCACGATCACTTTAGGCGGCCCGGCGTTAGGCATGGTCGCTCACTTGGAAGCCCGCGCTCAATCGGGGTACCTGCGGGTGGTGCGACACCTGATCGAGGAGGCGCGCCTCAGCCCTGGTGAGGCCGTGCTCGAAGTTGGTTGCGGGTCAGGGGCCCTTGTTCGCTGGCTGGCCCGGCAGACGGGTGGCGCCAACCGCATCGTCGGCGCGGACATCAACCGCTATCTCTTGCGCGAGGCGGCGGCTCTGGCCAGAAGGGACGGTGTCGAGGGCGTGATCGAATTCCGGGAAGGCGACGCGGAAGCTCTGCCCTTCACGGATAACCACTTCGATGTCACCATGTCGTGCACCGTGGCGGAGGAAGGCGATGCGGATAGGATGCTGGCTGAATTTGCGCGCGTGACGAAGCCCGGCGGAAGAGTCGCGGTCATGGTGCGGTCCATAGACATGCCGTGGTGGGTGAATCTTCCGCTCCGGGCCGAGGTTAAATCAAAGGTGGAGGGCCGGGGCCGGTTAGGAGGAAACGTTCAGGAGCAGGGATGCGCCGATGCCAGTCTCTATCGGCGTTTTCTGCAGGCGGGGCTGGCGCAGGTGAAAATGTTGCCACAGTTGGCAATCTGTGCGGGGGGAGAGAGGCTGGAATATGTGAAGGAGCGTATCGTCACCGGCCTCAGGCCCGAAGAG
>JACPFH010000472.1 GCA_016183075.1 Deltaproteobacteria bacterium
AAGCGGGATGGAACCGTTCAGGGCTTCGTACGCCTCAAAGCCCATCTCACCGAATCGGTCCACCCACAGATCGTGTACATCCCGTACGGATGGTGGCAGGGCTGCGAGTCGCTCGACATAAGAGATCGCGGCACTCTGGATGGCTCTGCTAACGTGAACAATCTCTACGACGATTCCTTCGTCGATCCGGTGAGCGGCACCATCAGCATGGCTTCTTATCCATGCCGCCTAAGGAAGGAGTAAGGACGATGTCTCGCTATGGTTTGGCGGTAGATCTGGGCCGCTGCACCGGCTGCTTTGCCTGTGTGATCGCGTGCAAATCGGAAAATTCCACGCTCCCGGGCGCCTTCTGGGTCCGGATCGAGGAAGAAGAGCACGGAGCATACCCCAACGTAGCCAAATCGTTCACTCCAATGCTCTGCGCGCAGTGCGGCGAGATGCCCTGCGCCGACGCATGCCCGATGGGGGCCATCTCGATCGGGCGGGGCGGCGTGATTTTAATCGACGAGGAGCAATGTATCTGCGGCGATGTGAAACCGTGCCTCGATGCCTGTCCGTTTGGAGTCTTGGTAGCCAACCAGGGCAAACCTGCTTATTTTGGCGAATACCTGACCCCCCACGAAAAGGACGCCTATGAAGCGCACCGCCACGGCGCCGTGGAGAAATGCCACCTCTGCTACCCGAGAATCACGGCGGGCTTACCACCCGCTTGCGTCCAGGCCTGCCCCTCCAAAGCGATGGTCTTTGGCGACCTCCACGAGCCGCAAAGCGAACTGGCCCGACTGGTCGCGAGCGCAAAAGCAAAGCCTTTGAGAGAAGATCTCAAAGTGGATCCGTCGGTCTTTTACATAAAGACGCGGACCACTACTTGACCCGCCATATTTGAATCATCTAAATGTTAGAGCATCGCAGTGGCCTAGGGACAGGAGTCCATGAACAGAGAAGGCAAAGCGAAGCTTGAAGCGGGTGAAGTGGAAGCTCTCCCTGACCCCTGGTACGAAAAGCTCATCGAGGACATGCAGGACTGGCGGCGACGGGCCGAAACCGGGTTGGTCCTGATCAAGGGAAAGGAGCTTCCCTGGTACCAAAACCGCCAGGCGCGGGTACGGTATTACCTCCTCCCGCCATACAAGGCAGATACCGCACTGCAGACCGTGGCGGTCTTCGAGCAGATCATTCACCGCCACTCCGGGATGCACCGCCACCAGGGAGGCCTCGCCATCTACGTCTTAGAAGGAGAAGGCTACACGATCGTAGACGGCGAGCGTTGTGATTGGGCGGCCGACGATCTGTTGCTTTTGCCCATCAGGCCCGGTGGCGTGGACCACCAGCACTTTAATCGGCACCCTGACAAGCCGGCCCGCTGGCTCGCCTTTATACCGATGGCGTTTCAGGAGTATCTGGCCAGCGAAGTGGTTCAAATCGAGACCTCCCCCGACTGGCGTTCGTCTGAGACCACCGACGCAAAGACGAAAACCGTCGAGGAGCCCGGCGCCAAAGCCCCGCCGCGAGCCATTGCCAGGACGGAGCAGGCACAAGGCAACGCGACACCTGAGAGAGCCGCGACGCTCCTTGATTCCTTGTTCCAACTTCGCGACGATTACCGAGCACGCGCCCGGTCGGGTCTGAGAGTTATTCGGGGCCGCGAGCTTGCGTGGGAAAACAACCGCCAGGGGCGGATGCGCTGGTATCTGCACCCTCATAAAAAGGACACGGCGTTGGGCAACCTGATCGTTTACGTTCAGGAGATCCCCCCGGGAGGAAAATCCGGACGCCAGCGCTGCCCGGGCGGGTTTGTGCACTACATGCTTGCCGGTGGGGGCACGGTGGAAGTCGACGCCAACCGGTACGAGTGGGAGACCGGAGACTGCGTCGCCCTACCGATCAAGAGCAACGGCGTGGAGTATCAATTCTTCAACCTCGACTCGCAGGCGCCCGCGCGCTACCTGGTCGCGTCACCCAATTTCTTGGAGGTGCTGGGCGTCGATCTGGGTTCGACCTTTGAGCAGATCGAAGACGCCTCGTCTTAGAATAAAGCGACACGCCCCTAGCGGACGAAGAGCTGCCGGAATTCCTGCAGGTAGCGGTTGGAATTCTGGATGACCTCGATCGGAATTGGACGAAGGTCGAGTTCGTCGCTTTCCTTGGAGATCCCAGGTCGAGCCGGCGCGCTCCCCGCCTTTACGACCTCTTGCTGTCCCTCCGGGGAGAGACAAAAGTCGACAAAGAGCTTTGCTAAATTGGGACTCGAGGCGCTTTGGCCGATGCTCACGAGGGTGCTCTTGTACACGATCGGCTTGGTGGTCTTGATCCACACCAAAGGGGCGCCTTTTTTGGTCAGCGGCTCGACGACTCCGGCATAGTTGATCGCGAGCGGGACCTCGCCGCTAGCAGTTATTTGGGCAAGAAGGGTATGCGCCTGGCGAATCTGGGGTTCTTGTGCCCTGAGCGCGCGGAAGAATTTCATCCCGCGGTCATTTCCCCAGTATTGGAGGAGCGAGCCAAACCATTCGAATTCGTCGTCGGTCAGACCGATGTTCCGCTTCCAGTGAGGGTCCAGCAAATCCTGCCAGTCCCTTGGCACCTTGTCCTTCGGCACAAGTTCGGGGTTGTAGGAGATGACAATGTAGATGTTGGTGAAATCGGTCCAGTAGCCTTCGGGATCCTTATCCGCCTTGCGGTATAGCTGTGCCTGGGGAGATGCGTAGGGCGTGAGCAAGCCCAGGCGTTTGAGCTCTAATGTTTCTAATGTGTCGATGAAGACGATGTCGAAGCTGCTTCTTCCCGCCCGGGCTTCGGTCACGATGCGAGCCAGTAAGGCGTCTCCACGGGAGCGGAAGAAAGTCAGTTGCGCGAAGGGGTACTTTTGCTGAAAGGCTTTAGCGATGCTGTCGTTGTAACTTCGGGGCATGACGGAGTAGATCTGGAGTTTGCCCTCTTTTTTCGCCGCTGCAATCCGGTCGGCTTCCTGCGCGCTGGTTACTGCTGCGCTCCATGCCATCATCAAGCCCGCCACAACGCTTGCCACGGATTTCCCCGCTAGGCCCAGTCTCACCGTTGTCTCCTTCCTGGAAAATGGCTCTCAGAGCTGGCTTTTTAGAAGTTGGCGTTAAGCACGAGGTTGATCGAGTGCCAGTCACATTCCTTGCCGACATCGAATGGGCCGCTTTTCTTGCACCCGATTGCCCGCTGCACGCCCAGAGGGGTGTTGTCCGATGAGTACCAATACCAGTTTACTCCTACCCTCATCGCTGACCGGATGTAGTAGTAGAGGCCCAACTCACGCACGATCAGGTGGTTCGAGTTAAAAGAGCCCGAGCCAGGAGCACAATCGGCCCCTTCTCCGCAATCGGCGTCGGCGCGCCCGAAACCCAAACCAGCCTGCACCGAGCTGAAGGTGGAAGAAGAGCCCGTGAAAGTCCCCTTCGGGCTCCACAGGAAAAGCTCGTGCCAGACGTGCCAGTAATTCCCATGGACTCCCCTGAAAGTATCGTCCTTGCCCTCGTACCCGCTCCAACCGGCGGCTATGGCCGCCTTGTAGGGCCCTAAAACCCAATCCGAACCGGCCTCCCACCGGTTGTGGGTTCCATCACCAATCGTAGTAGCACCCGTGTCGAATAAGGTCTGCCTGCCGACGCGCTCGAAGGTCCTGATGCGCAACCGCCTCCCCCGCGCCGCGCTGCGGCTGTCAACGGAATCGGTCTGCAGCCCTCCGCCGAAGCGCAGCCCCTCAAGCCAGTAATTCTTCGACCTGGAGAACGGCCGTACCAATAAACTTGTCTGAAGCTGCTTTCTATCGGTGTCGGAAGTTGTATTCAGGATCACACCGGCCCCCGGCTTGTATTCCGCGGCGAAGGAGAAATCGCCTAGCCCGACCGGTATCGCATGCCAAAAGAGCGATAGGGCCCTGCGAGCCAGCTGATCGACATCGCTGTCAGGGAGAAGATCATA
>JACPFH010000484.1 GCA_016183075.1 Deltaproteobacteria bacterium
CTCGGTCAACTGCGGTACCGACGTCACCGAGGGCAGAAAACCTCGGGCGCTGCCCGATGCGATCTGTGGGATTACGCCAAACGCAGGTAACCCGACGCGCTGCTCCAGGTCCTGGACATTCTTCACAGAGCGATCGAGAAAGCCAAGGAGCAGCGCCGCGCCGATCCCCAGAGCAAGCACGAACACGCCGCCGAGTTGGAAACCCCGCCTAACGTTCGGGCTAACAGGAGCCTCAGGGGGAATGGCGCGATCGATGACGCGGGCGCTTCCGAGCTCGGAGGCTTCCGCCAGGCGCGTTTCTTGCTGCTTTTGCAGCATGTAATTATACATGTTGAGCTTGATTTGGGATTCCCGCACCACATCCAGGAGCCCCATGTCCTGTCCCTCGCGCCTGAGCTGCTTGATCAATCGACTCCGAATATCGGCAATCTCCCGCTCCAACTGGACCATCACGCGGTGATCCGGCGTATAGGTGAACTGCAGCCCCGCCCGCCGCATCTCGAGATCCAATAAGCGTTTTGCCAACTCCTGCCTCATGTCGGTGACGGTGCTATACGGCGTCGGACCCCCGGATATGTCATTCCGCAAATGCTCTAAGATCGTCTCCGGGCTTTGTTTCTCCATGCCGGACTTTGCCAACGCCTGGGCTGTACGCGTCAGATCCTGCCGGAAGGAATCGATCTGCTTCTCCAGAAACCGCCGCATGCTAAGGAGCTGCTGGATTTTCTGCTCCCGCGTAAAATCCACGTAGGTCTCCGCAAATGCGTTTGCGAGCCGGGCCGCTTCCTGTGGATCGCCGGCGTTCACCCTCACGTTAACGATATCGGTTCCCCTGACGACATTTACGCTGAGCGCTCCACGCAAGGAATCGGCAACGTTCGCCAATTTCGACACATGGATCTGGAGGCTGCTCCCGGTCTTCGCGGCGACCTTGGAGAGAGAGAAAGAGATCCCTCCGGCTTCAAACGGCTGACCCGCCTTTCCAAGCCCGATCGGCCTTCCGGCGGGGTCGGTGACCTGGTACTGGCCGCCATCACTCATAAAGGTCACCGTGTAAGAGCCGGGGCTGGTCTCTTCCGTCACTCCGACCCCGCCCATCTCAAAGGAGACCTCCGCTGGCAAGGAACCTAAGGCATAATGCCTGTTGAGCCTTACTGCGGCTCGTTCTGCAACGACGCGGCTCTTGAGGACCTCGATCTCTGATTCAATGCCCCTTGTCCCACCCAAAAACCCGCCTAGCCGGTCCAGCACCTGCGGCGTTGTGGAAAGAATGCCAAACTGAAGCGTCGTCATTGCCTCATAGACGGGTTGTTGCCTCAGCGCGCGCCACGCCGAGAACCCGAACACCGCAACCGCGACGACCACGACCAACCATTTCTTCGCCCAAATAAGTTTCAGGTAATCGAGCGGATGCGATTTTTCCTTCTCAAACTCCTCGATCTTCATGTTTCCCTCGCAACCTCCAAGGAATTCAGAGTCTTCGGACGTGTCGCAGCAAGCGACCCGCCACCCGTTTCAACCGCTTCCCGGACGGGTCGCCGTTGTCCTCGTCAGAATCGTAGTAGTATCTGTACCTGTAAGTTCCAAATCCGTCGGCGCTGGAGATCCGGTTGAGGATGAGGCCCGTCAGCTTGGCATTCGTGGTCTCGATCATGGAGCGCGTGCGCCGTATGTCTTCGGGTGTCGAAACTCCTCTGCGCGCCACCACAAACACACCGCTCGTTTCAGCGGCCAGGTGACAGCTATCCGCATAAAGAAGAACCGGGGGGGAATCCAGGAGAACCAGGTCGTACTCTTGCTGCGCCTCCCGCAAGAATTCTCGCATCCCCTCACCACCCACAAGCTCCGTAGGATCAGGCGGCAATCTTCCAGATGGGATCACGTGAAGACCCTCGACGTCGGTGGGTTTCACGGCCTCTTGCCAGGGGAGACCTTCTTGCAGAACATTGGTGATACCGGGTTCCCCCGGCACCCTGAACAGCCTGTGCTGAACGGGCCTGCGCAGGTCGACGTCGACGAGCAGCACACGCTTTTTCATCTGGCTCAATGCGATCGCGAGATTGGCTAAGGTGAGGCTTTTCCCCTCGCCCGGTCCCGCGCTCGTAAACAAGAAGACTCCCGATGGCGCGTCCGAGATCGCGAACTGGACGTTCGCCCTGAGAAGGCGATAGGCCTCTACCTCAGGTGACCTCCCTCCCACCAGAAGCTTATCCGGGTCCGCCGTCTTTCTCTCCCGCCGGTTGGACCTTGAGTATCCGTTCCGTTTCCTCCGCGCAATTTCCGGGATTGCCCCCAGCACCGGCAACCCCACCCGATCCTCGGCGTCCTTAACGTTCTTTACCGAGCGGTCGACAAAATCGAGGAATAGGGCCACGCCGATCCCGAGCAGGAGCCCGAAAATCCCTCCCAGTTTCGCGCTCCTGGAGACATTGGGGCTCACAAAGGTCTTGGGAGGAATCGCGCGATCGATCACCCGCGCGAAACCAGTCTCGGAGGCCTCGGCGATGCGCGTTTCCTGAAGCTTCTGGTACATGAAGTTGTAGCTGCCGCGTTTGGCCTCGGACTCCTTCAGGAGATCCAGAATGGGCATGTTCTTTCTTTCCGGACGAAGCTGGCTCGTCAACCGATTTCGAATATCTGCAATCTCGCGCTCCACCTGGATCAGAGAACGGTGGCTGGGCGTATACATCGACGCCATCGCTATCCGCTGCATCTCCAGCTCGACGAAACGTTTCGCCAGCTCATTCTTCACGTTGCTGCTGGCGATATGGCTTAGAACGGAGTCCTGCTGCTCGCCGCTGGACTTGGCAAATATCTCCCCCGTCCTCAGGAGATCCTGGCGATATTCATCAATTTGCTTTTCCAGGAATTGGCGCACGCTAACGACCTGCTGGATCCCTTGCTCTCGCGTGAAGCTGACGTAGGTCTCGGCGTATGTGTTGGCAGCCCGCATCGCATCTGACGGATCAGCCGCCCTGACTTTGAGCAGGAGAATACTCGTCCCTTTAAAAGGAGCCACGCTGAGTCTCGAACGCAGGGCATCGCCGACGTCGGCCAGCGGTCGAACATGGATTTGAAAGCTGCGCCCGGCGTTCCCCGCAATCGTAGCGAGAGTAAACGTTAGCCCCCCGGCCCCGAACGGCTGCCCAACTTTCCCGACTCCGATCGGCTTCTGCGCGGGATCAGTGACCTGGTAGTCACCGTCGCCAGCGAAAAAAGTTACCGTGTACGCTCCCGGCGTGGTTTCGTTCGTGACCCCGACTCCGTTCAACTGCACGGAAGCGCCCGGGGGCAGATCCGACACAGAGTAATGCGCCCCGAGCGTCACGGCGGCCCGTTCAGCAATGACACGACTCTTAAGGATCTCGATCTCCGAGTCTACGGCTCGGGGGGCTTCCGTGAACCTGCGGACGTGATCCAGAAGTGAAGACCCTTCCGAAACATTGATCTGGATCGTTGTCGCGGCTTCGTAGACGGGCTCCTGCCGGCGAGTGTACCACATGAAGCTCGCATACACTCCGGCGGCGACGGCAATGATGATCCATTTCCTGCGCCACAGCACCCAAAAGTGCTCCAGCCCGCTCATGGGGGCCTTCTCGATTTCGGGTCTCACGCGGATTTATTCCTTTCTAAGCGGCCTTTACGCTCTACACGAGCTGCCAGGCGCCTAGAAGATCGCCGCGAGCGCTGCCAATCCAAGGGCCATCTGCCCGGCGAAGGTCGCAAGGTCCTTGATGAGGGGACCCCACTGAACCTTTGCTTCGACCGTGGGAGGTGCGACGATAACGTCTCCCGGCTCTATGTTCCTCAACCTCATGAACCCGGTGATCGCCGAGCCATCGGCCTTGATCAGGTACAACCCCTTCTGATCCGCATCCGGAGTCATCCCACCGGCGCGGTTGAGGTACTGCTGTACGTCCATCCCTTCCTGATGTAGCACGGCCGTGGGATTGCGCACGCTCCCCATGACCACCACGGTGACAGGCCTCTGCGGTACCGTGAGCA
Organism: Deltaproteobacteria bacterium; assembly: GCA_016183075.1. GTDB lineage: Bacteria > Desulfobacterota > Binatia > UBA9968 > UBA9968 > 2-12-FULL-57-22. The sequence goes on from JACPFH010000484.1 coordinate 4,006, forward strand.
TATCTCCGTCTTCGAGCATGATGTCGTTCGCAGAGCCTGCCAATTTGTCCGGTTCAGCCAGATGGATGACCACCCTTCCAAGGGTAATCTTGGAAGCTAACATCCTGAGACCCTGCACCCTCTGCATCAGCACGGTCTGCTGGGCGACGGCCTCATCCCTGCTCAAGCCGAAGGCGACCTGCGTGAGCTGGCCCGCCTCCGACAACAGCCGCTGTTCATGAGTCCTGATAAAATCATCCACCCTCGCTCTTTCCGCCTCCGCCACCGTCCTGCGAATAAACACCGAGCCTTCCAGGAATGCCTTGTCAGTAAATCCGCCAACGCGTTTAAGCACGGAGCTTAGACGCTCCCCCGGCTTGATGGTATAGGTTCCCGGCCTTTTCACCTCGCCGCCGAGAGTTACGCTCCAGGGGGTTCTGTACTCGCTCCGCACCGTTACAAGGTCCCGAGGTTTAAGCATCAAGTCCTGGCGCGGATCGCCGTTCCAGCCGTCCTTTAGATTGACCTGGATAATCTCGGTCGTGAGATCGTCCTTAACCCGGGCGACGTCGACGCGCTCCAGGTGGGCTTCAGGAAGAACGCTCTCGCGCGTGAGAACCTCTCTCAGCCGCATTCCCGGTTTAAGCTCGTACTCGCCCGGATGCTTCACCGCGCCGGCCAGTCTCACCGTGTTGTAGATGCGCGGATCCGAGGGATGGATTCTAACCAGGTCCCCGTCTTGTAGCACCAGATTCGCGGCATCTCCATTCTGACCTGCGCTGGTCAAGTCCAGATCGATTGCCTCCCGCTCGGCGTTAGGCTTCGTCCGGATAACCTGCACGCGTTTGAGATAGCTCTGGGGCATCAACCCGCCCGCCATGTCAATGAGGTCACGGATCCGGGTCGGCCCGTTAAGCTCATAAATCGCCGGCCGCTTGACCTCCCCCTGGATCGCCACAACCGGTCCAACGGGGGGAACGAAAATAGTATCGCCTGGTTCCAAACGAAAATCCCGCGTTTTATCCCCGCGCAGCAAAAACTCATAAAGGTCAACTGTCCCGACGACGTGCTGGTCGCGCTTGAGCTGAATGTTACGCAAGGAGCCCAGCTTCAACGGGCCGCCGGATGTAAACAGCGCGTTAGTCACCGTGGAAAGTGAGCTCACGGTAAAAGAACCTGGCTGGCAGACCTCCCCTACCACATAGACCCTCACAGCCCGCAGCCGGCCCATGGTCACGCTTGTCTGAAACCCGCGGTAGTACCGTTGGAGCTGTTCCCGGATAAGCCGCTCTGCGTGAGAAAAGGTCAATCCCCACACCCTGAGGGGCCCGACGCTGGGGAGAATAATCTCGCCATTTCGATTCACTGTCCGGATAACACCGCTTTCCATAGCCCCCCATACGTTGATCGTGAGGTCATCTCCGGGGCCCAGAACATAATTCGGCCCAACAGGCACGTCATCCACCGGCGCGAAGGTCGATACCGGCGCGCTGAAGAGCGAATATCCAAATTGCCGCATGCTCTTGAAAGGCTCTCCCGAAAAATTGGGAATCGGCTGAAAACGCGCTTCGATCACGGATAGAGGCTCATAATAAGCCTGACCAGGAAACTGGCTGCCTACACCCTGGCCGGATCCCGGGAAAGAGGGGCCGCCAATTGAACCCTGGACCGGAGCGCCACCTTGCGGTTGAAAAGAGCCCCCGGGTCGCTGCAAAGAAACCTGTTGCGGGTCTAGCGACGGAAAGCCTGAGGGATCCTGTGTGGCGCCTATATCTGTCGACGCCCCGGGCCAGAGACCTTTAGAAGAAAGGAACTCCGCGGGTGCCAGATAGCTCGGGCGGGAGGGCTGAGAGGGAAGAGACGGAGGCTGGGTGAAAATGTTGCCGGGGCAATAACGAGCGCCAGCCTGTGCGAGGAGATCGCCGGCAGTCGAAGGTTGCCTCGCAAATCCCTGAGACCCAGGCACCATATCGGGGCGCGGATAACCCTGGATCGGGCCGGAACCCTGGGGTAGCGGGCTATAAGGAGGCGCGCCAATGTAGGGAGACGGGTAATACCCCTGTCCCGAACCCTGTGGAAACGGCTGAGAAAAAGATCCAGAAGGTGGATAGCCACCAAAGGGCGGGGCGCCGGAATAGGGAGTGGGCCCCTGAACCGACGGAGGATAGAAGAGACTCCCTTGCGGGAAGGGGGCCTGTTGCCCGCTTGGCATCTCGGCGCCTCCCTGCTGGGCCGAGACCGGATAGAATCCCCAGCCGACGAGCACGAACACAAAAAACAAAAAGACGGTGCTCTTGTGTTTCATATAACCCTCCTCAAATTACGTTAGAAAACGAAGATAGTTCAGTTAGCTCAAAACCGCTTTTTCGACGACCAGCGAACGATAAATCCCATGAATCTCGCCTGCTTCCCGGGAAGCCGTGAATGCGCTTGCCACACGAGCTTGTCCGGCGCGGGCCAAAGCCGAAGCCGTCTCCGGGTTTTTGAGGAGCCGGATAACCGCTGCGGCCAGAGCTTCGGGATCTTGCGGTGGCACTAAGAGTCCGTGGACCTGGTGAGTGATAATTTCAGGAACTCCCCCTACTTCCGTGGCGACCACGGGTTTTCCCAGGGCCAACGCCTCCAGAACCACCCAGGAAAGCCCCTCCTGAAGCGAAGGCATGACGACAACATCGAATCCTTCCATAACCTCCTTGACGGGAGAGACCCAGCCGCAAAACTTGACCGCCGCTCGTACCCCCAAATGAACCGCAAGCTCGGACAAGCGGCCTCTCAAAGGCCCATCGCCGACGATGCAGAGCCGAGTATCCGGCCGGGCTGTGACGATAGCAGGGATCGCCATCAAAAGATACTCAAGACCCTTACCTTCCACCAACGTCGACACGGCCCCGATAACGGGCGGATCACGCTTAAGGTCCGTCTTGCCGTTGATCGCGGTTGAGAAATCGGAGCTTTCCAGCCCAAGATGAACCACCCGGACCTTCGCGGGATCGACGCCAAACTGATCCTTCAGCTCTCGACCTACGAAGTGGGAGATAGCGATCACTGCGTCGATCCAGTTACGAACGAACCGGTATCCAAGCCTGTACACCAGCATCTTGGCCGTGGTCGTTGTCAATCGCGAAAAAAGCACCCCTTCTGCGGAAGAGACGACCACCGGAATTCTCGCCAATTTAGCCGCGATCGTCCCCAGGATATC
>JACPFH010000485.1 GCA_016183075.1 Deltaproteobacteria bacterium
CAAGCGCGCCGGGGTGGAAGAAGGCCTCAACTCTCCGATGGGCAAGGAGGCGACCAAGAGCTTCGAGAAGCTGCTCAAATGGATTCAGGAGTCGAGCGAGCGGGGCCCGTGGCTCGCCGGGCCCGACTTCTCGCTCGCCGACATCGCAGCGATCCCCTACATGGTGCGGCTCGAGATGCTGAAGCTGTCGCGCGTGTGGGACAACAAGCCCGGCGTTGCCAAATGGTGGGAGCGCGTCAAGATGCGCCCATCCTATAAGACGGCGATCACGAAGTGGCTCCGGCCGGAGGACATCGCACGCTATGAAAAGCTCGCCGACCCATGGATCAACGTGAGCAAGAACCTCTCACGATAGCTCCGCAGACGAGTTGCGAGGGCAGAGATCATCGCGATCGGCCTCATTCTCGGTGATGACTTTGATCCATGGCATCTTGACTGCCTCCTGGCTCCTATGAGTTGCCACGGGCGATTGTCAGACCGCTTTGCGTGGCCAAAATAAAACCGCCGATCTCATAGGGAGGTATGATTGAAAGGCTTTCTTACCTCGGCGTCTAGGCAATGTCCATCCCTGTCCTGGAGCCTGCGCTGAAGTTGACATAAGACCACCTGATCGGATATTCACTGTCCCAAAATTGGCGCTTGGGCCCAGTCTGGCCGGCGCCGGGGGACGCTCGAAGGCGGGCTCGCCCGCCGCTGCGGAGGAAGTTCTTGGATTCTTTGCGGCTCGGCCTCAAAGGAAATTCCTAGCCAGGCATGCCTGAAACCTTGTCAGGAATTTCCTTCTTAGGACGTCAGCCAAGAGGCCTGCAGCCTAAGTAATGCTTAAGGGCTGGGAAAATACGCTGCAGCCGATGTCGATCCCACATCTCCCGTCTTGACGCAGAAGTTATTCGATTGGGCCTGCCCGCCTTCCGGCCTCTCATCGAAAGGGTCACGGGGAAAGGGGTCCGTGGGCCAGACATAGAAACCGCTCAGAGGCGGGACTACCACTCTCGCCGTCAGACTTGTGATATCCCTTTCAGCCGTAATTTTAACAACATCATCTACTCTGGGTACCCCTCCTAGCGCGTGGGTGTATCTGTGGGTACCACCAGGTACTTCAAACCCCATGGAGTCACCATCCCTGAAGGTTATGCCGAACTTTCCCCCGTTAGTAGCCGCCTGGGCCTCGACGGTCAGAGTATATGGATATGGTCTCTCTTGGTACCACCAAACATAGAACCTCACTCCAAACACCTCGGCCTTCTGCCACGCCCACACCTTTCTTACCGCTCCACAGTATATAGACTGGTTAAGCGATTGAGTAGACGCCTGATCAGTAAACATCGTAGGTGACTGCGCAGAGGGCACAGAAGAAGCCGTCCCCGAGAGGGAAAACCTCCTGGGGGAAAGCGCCGGTGCCGACGCCGATCCCGGCTCGCTTGGTTCAGTGACACAGAAGTTGTCTGATTGTGCCGGCGCGGGCGACCCGTCCGCGAGGTGATCTTGCGTCTCATCGAAAGGATCCTCGGCAGCACCTCCGGTTGCTACACTCACCATCATACTCTGGATATTCCCTACAGGCATAATTTTGACAACGTCATCTTGATCAAGAACCCGGCCGAGTGAGTAGCTATTGCTGTATGTCGTACCCGCATTTACTGACGGGATTGATATGGGGGTGCCGTCCTTGCGGATTATTTGGAAGGGTACCCCAGAACCAATCGCCGTAGCACTCACGTAGAGAGTATACGGCACCGCCATCTGCTGACTGGCTTTGACTCCACAGTATATAGCGGTGTCAGGCGGCGTTCCGAAAAGCGCATGATCATGTTTCGGGATGGATGCCCCGTAGCCTGCAGAAAAAGTCATCGCCAGCACGGCCAGTATTGCCAGGTTCGTTGTCCCGAAATATAACTTTCTCATTTCCATACCTCCATCGTCATTAAGCCCCAAGAAGAAACGGAGATTATCTGGAAGCCAGAGGTCATCGAGATCGCTCCGTGCCAGTATCCAAGGAGTTAAAGAAAAGATGGCCTCACTTCATCAGAAAGGTCTATGAAACAGACCCGCTAACTTGTCCCAAATGCCAGGAAGAAATGCGGATTATCAGCTTCTTTGACCAGCCTGATGTCATCAAAAAGATCCTTCAACATTATTCATTACCACACAGTTGCGACCAGACGAGACTTCGCGATCCGACCGTCCTGGGTAATGAGCGGACACCGAAGACGGTTCGCTGTCCCTCCTATGAGACGGTCGAACGGGTCGACAAGACCTGATAGAGAGCGGGCCTCCCCAATATCTTCCCAGGTCAGGGGTTCAACCAGGAACGATCCCGACTCTTCGACACGCGCCTTCCACTCAGGGAACGACAGATTTGAGCGTA
>JACPFH010000486.1 GCA_016183075.1 Deltaproteobacteria bacterium
GAGCGCGCAGGTAATACTTCGTTGGAAGAGGTCGTGATGGCGCTCAAGACGAGGAGGAGTCTGTTCGGGGTCGACACGAACATTGTCACCGAGCAGATCTAACCCACCTCGAGGCTGCTTTCACAGATCACGGGTATCCCGATCCCGATCAATAAGCCCATCGTGGGGGATAACGCGTTCGCGCACGAAGCGGGCATCCACCAGGACGGTGTGCTCAAGCAGAAGCTCACCTACGAGATCATGACTCACGAATCGGTCGGGATTCCCGGAAACCGCCTGGTAATGGGCAAACATTCAGGCCGGCATGCGTTCAGCGAGCGGCTCAAGGCTTTGGGCTTCAACCTCAACGATCTCGACATGAACCGGGCGTTTGCGCGCTTCAAGGAGCTGGCGGATAAGAAGAAGGAAGTTTACGACGAAGACATTGAAGCGATCGTGGCCGAAGAAATTCTTCGGCTTCCCGGCCAGCCGGACCGCTACGAGCTTCTCTACCTGAATGTAAACTCGAGCTCGAATGCGATCCCTTCGGCAACGGTGAAAATGAAGGTCGACGGACGGGAATGCATCGATCATGGCACGGGCGATGGCGTGGTCGATGCGTGTTACAAGGTCATTGCCAAGATCACCGGCTCCCGCTCCCGGCTGGTGCGCTATTCGGTCAAGGCGATCACGGGGGGCGCGGAAGCTCAGGGCGAAGTCTCCTGCTTGATTGAGGACAGCGGCATTCAGGTCTCAGGACAAGGGACCCATACGGACATCATCATGGCGAGCGCCCTGGCTTACATTAACGCGCTGAACAAGATCGAGTATCGCAAGCACTACCGACAGCTTGTCGCGCGGGAAGGACCGTAGGAATTGCGAATAGCGACTAACGACCGCCGACCGCGGACCGTTGACCGCCGTCGGCCGTCTGCGGTCGGCCGTCAGTCGAATGGCGAATAGCGAATAGCGGATGGGAAATTCTCCGGCGGGAATTGGGTGATGGGTTCTAAGTACCAGATTGCGGTGCTTCCCGGGGATGGGATCGGGCCCGAGGTCATGCGGGAAGGCACCCAGCTCGTAACCGAAGTGGCATCCCTTTACGGTTTTCAGATCGAATTTGAAGAGGGACTTGTCGGGGGCGCTTCGATCGATGCCTATGGCAAACCGCTGACGGCGCCGGTCCTGAAGCTGGCCAAGGAAAGTGACGCGGTCCTGCTCGGCGCCATGGGCGGTCCGAAATGGGATGGATTGAACTACGCCGTCCGTCCGGAGCGCGCCCTGCTGGCGCTGCGCCAGGAGCTTGGCCTGTTCGCCAATCTGCGCCCGGCGAAACTCTTTTCCGCCCTGGTTTCCGCCTCGACGCTCAAGCCTGAGGTCGTCCAGGGCACGGATATTCTGGTCGTGCGCGAGCTTACCGGGGGGATTTACTTCGGCGAGCCGAAGGGAGTCACTCAACTTGCGGACGGCACGGAGCGGGGTGTCAACACGGAAGTTTACACGACCCCGGAGATCGAGCGCATCGCACGGGTCGCCTTCCAGGCCGCGCGAAAAAGGCGCAAGAAAGTGACGTCCGTGGATAAAGCCAATGTCCTGGAAGCGACCGAGCTTTGGCGGCGGGTTGTAACCCGTGTGCACAATGAGGAGGGTTACGGAGACGTCGAACTGGAGCACATGCTCGTGGATAGCTGCGCCATGCAACTTATCCGCAATCCCAGGCAATTCGATGTGATCGTCACAACGAACCTGTTCGGCGATATCTTGAGCGACGAGGCCGCGATGCTTACGGGGTCGATCGGTATGCTCCCCTCGGCAAGTCTCGGCGGGAAGGTCGGCATGTACGAGCCGGTGCATGGCAGCGCTCCCGATATCGCCGGCAAAGATCTGGCGAACCCGTTAGCGACGCTCCTGACGGTGGCGCTCATGCTCCGCCATTCGCTCGATCAAGGAACAGCGGCGGATCGCGTGGAGCAAGCGGTGGAAGCGGTCCTGGAAGAGGGCTATCGGACCGCTGATATTCAAAATCCAGGATGCCGGCTGGTGGGATGCAAGGAGATGGGGAGGCTGGCGAGGGAAAAAATCAAGAAGCTTCAGAATCCAGGAGCCAGAATCCAGGATTCAGAATAGAGGCATGGGCGGTTTCTGGATACTGACTACTGGCTACTGAATTCTAGGTCTTTATGAAGAAAGAGAGATATAATGTGGCGGTTGTCGGGGCGACGGGAGTCGTCGGGGAACAGATGCGGGAGATCCTGGAGGAGCGGCTCTTCCCGGTCGGCCAGCTTCGACTGCTGGCTTCGGAACGGTCGGCCGGGCAGTTCCTTGAATTTCGGGACCAACGGCTTCGCGTCGAGATCCTCAACGAGGACTCGTTCGAGAATATCGATATCGCTCTGTTCTCCGCCGGCGGGAGCGTGAGCGACAGGTTCGCCCCGCTCGCCGTCTCCGCCGGCAGCATCGTCGTCGATAATACGTCGCGATTCCGGATGGAGCCCGATATCCCTCTGGTCGTCCCCGAGGTAAACCCGGGAGAGATCGTCCGGTACAGGAACCGCGGAATCGTCGCAAATCCTAACTGTTCGACGATACAAATGGTGGTGACCCTGAAACCCATCCACGACGCGGCGCGACTCAAGCGTGTTGTGGTCTCCACCTATCAGTCGGTTTCCGGAGCCGGGCGGATGGCCATGGAAGAGCTGAGCCGGCAGACGGTGGCGCTGTTCAACGGAAAAGATCTCGAGAAAGAGAAGTTTCCCCACCAAATTGCCTTTAATTGCATTCCCCATATCGATACTTTTCTCGAGGGGGGATACACCAAGGAAGAGATGAAGATGATCCAGGAGACCCGCAAAATTCTGGGCGAGCCCTCTCTTCGCATGACCGCGACCGCCGTGCGCGTGCCGGTCTTTTGCGGTCACTCGGAGTCGGTCAATATCGAGACCGAAAACAAATTGACCGTCCAGGAGGCCAAGACCATACTGCGCGATGCCCCCGGAGTCTTGCTGTGCGACGAGCCCGCGGGCAACGTTTACCCCATGGCTATTGATGCCGTCGGCACGGACGCGACCCTGGTCGGCAGAATCCGCGAGGATGACTCGGTCCCCAACGGCCTCAACCTATGGATCGTCGCCGATAACCTGCGCAAGGGCGCGGCTGTGAACGCCGTCCAGATCGCCGAGATTCTGATCCGGGATTACCTCTGAAATAGCTATCAGCCGTTTAACTGGTAGGAGAGGTCTCACAAACGGACCGCTTGAGCCACGCGTGCTCAGCGCGCGTCTGGTGGGTCGTTAGGTAAGAGGTTGGTTCGAGGCCTATGCGACTGCATGGTTAACAGCCCTTCGCTGTGCGCTCCACGCTATTTGGTCGGCGGCCGCCCGCTTGCCATTTGTTCATGGCAGCAACTCGATCGCACGTGTAAGACGTGGACCGATCCGAATCGCCCCAAAATCTCGACGGTCGGTTGTGAGAACTCGGTAGACACGTCGC
>JACPFH010000481.1 GCA_016183075.1 Deltaproteobacteria bacterium
AGAACAACGCATCAAATTGCGCTTGGTATCTTTCCAAAAGCTTCTCGTCGGGCACGGCCAATTCAAGCTTCTTGAGAAACCCCCAGTCTGCGCGCGGCATCTTGGTCCCTTTGGATGCTACTGTGGCAAGCTCGATGAACGTGTCGCTGAAGACCGTAAACAGAAGGTAGCCCTCGTAAATCTTCTGCTTCGGCCTGAGGACAATGGTGTCGGAGGAGCACGCACCGGCGAAATGGGCGAGAGCGACCTTGTGCAGGTAAGGTCGGATCTTGCCAACCAAGATGTCCCGAGCTTGAAACAGAAGCTTGTTGCTATCCACGGTGTCGGCTGTTGCCCACTCCCTAATGGCAATTGAGCGCCGGGGGATGTGCTCCAAGCCGAGGTATCTCTCGTCATCGGCCAAGTCCTTCTTCCTGATCCCCTGTTTTATTTCGCTGGCGAAGCTGCCAAGCGGTCGCACCCCCCAACCACTTGGAACACCTTTGACGAGCTCCACCCCTTGGTGGCCGGGGAAGCGAAGTCGGACGAACCATTCGCGGTAGATTTGCTCGGCTAGTTTTTCTAGGAGCGCGATGCGCCGTTTGTTGTTTTCAATCAGCTCGTCATACGCCGAGAGAATCGCGGCAATCTTTCGCTGGGTTGGAAGAGGCGGGCGACATATCCGGCATTGGTATATTCGGCCCGGCGAAGTATGCTTCACAGTTGCTCCGTTAGACGACGCTTTGACTTGGTCACGGAAGAACTGCCAATTGAAGTATTGATACAGAAATCGACGATCAATCTCGTCCGTGTGGGAAACCAAGCCAAGTCGTTGGTTGTGGAGATACAAATCTGACCTGTCGATTAGCATTGCTCCGCCGAGTATTGATGCGTCTTGCGTGAGGTCGGTCATGACGATCACCAAGTCGCCCTTAGCCAAAATGTATGCTCGTGGGAAATCGCCAGTGTAGTAAGTCTCCTTTTCACCTTTCAGTTTCAGCCCGCCTTTGGGGTAGAGGTTGCCCGGCGTTAAAAGGATGTAGTCCCCACGGTCATTGAAGTGCTCACCCTTGAAAGCAAACCCGTGCTTGATCTTCACAAGCTTGCCTAAGCGCATTTCAGACCAGGCTTTCATTTCTCGTCCACCAACGTTCTCAAGTTGCTGCCTACGACCTTCCCAAGTGCCACGGCCTCTCTGTTCAAGTTTTCAAGCTCGTCGTTCAGTCGTACCGCCTCATCGATGAACTCCTCCTCCGTCTTTCCATCCTCCTCAATCACCACTCCGACGTAGCGTCCAGGATTCAGCGAATATTCTTGCTCCTTCAAATCCGGCGGGCTGGCGAGTTTGCACAGGCCGGTCACGTCTTCGTATTCCGCCTTCGGGAAACGTTCCTGCAACCAGTGGATGTGCTGGTAGAAAAGTTCGGCGTTCTTCACTTCCGTATGCAATGCCTCCAGAGCGGTCTTGAGCGCCTTGGTCTTGCGGTCGGGCGCGGCGCGTTTGCCGTTTGTGTCGGCCAACTCGGCCTGCTGCTTCTCGTGCTGGCGGACAGTCTTGTCTAACTGCTTCAAGCCCTCATGCAGCGCCGCAAAGAAGGGATCGAAGGCTGCACGCAACTGGTGCTGGGCCTTGTTCTTCTGGTCCACCGCTTTTTCACCGGGGTGTTTCTCACGGTATTGCTCGTAGCGGGTCTGGGGTTTGTTGAGGCCGGACCATTGGTTCACGAGGTCGGCCACAGCCTGTTTTCCGGCCTCGTCGTCCAGCACTTCCAGCAGCCGCGCGGAGACCGGCTCGACGCGTGTTTTGTTCTCGATGAGCCGTTCCGTGCCCGCCGCGAAATAGCGGTCAACGAGTTGCACGAACTTTTCCCGGCGACCTTTGCGGAGCTGGCTGATAATGGCGATGTTCTGGATCTGCTCGTCGGAGAATTCACGGTGTGCGCGGTCGATCTGAGTGAAGATATTGCGTGCATCAATGAAGAGGATCCGGTCGTCGGTCTTGCCCTTGTCGAAGAACCAGAGCGTAGCCGGGAGCGTGACGGTGTAGAACATGTTCGAGGGTAGCGTCAGCATTGCGTAGATGAGGTTCTTCTCGATCAACGTCCGGCGGATGTCAGCCTCCGAATGGCGAGCATCCGATGCGGAGTTGGCCATGACGAGAGCGGCGCGGCCTTTTCGCTTCAACGAGGTGGCAAAGAGATTGATCCAGAGGTAGTTGGCGTTAGGAACGGTTTGCTTGCCCTGCTCGGATTTCTTGGCCTTGGATTTCTTACGAGGAATGCCGTAAGTATTGAAGCGCTTGTCCTTCTCGACGCTGCTGAGGCTGACCTCGTCCACATTAAACGGGGGATTGGCGAGTACATAATCGAACGCGCCGAAACTGCCGAAGGCATCATCATAGTAGGTGTTGGCCTTCTTGATCTCGCCGCGGAGACCGTTCACCGCGAGGTTCATCTTGGCGAGATTGACGGTTTCAAGCGTCTTCTCCTGCCCGTAAACATAAACGCCGCTGTCCGCGTCCTTGGACAATTCCTTGCGGTGCTCTTCGATGAAGTGGACCGACTGCACGAACATGCCGCCCGAACCGCAAGCCGGGTCGAACACCTTGCCCCCGTGCGGCTCAATCATCTCGACCATCAGGCGCACGACCGAGCGCGGGGTAAAAAACTCACCGCCCTTTTGTCCTTCGCTTTTGGCGAACTCGGCGAGGAAATATTCGTAAATCTGCCCGAACAGATCGCCGTTCGTGTCCGCCGGAATGTTGGAGAAGTTCTTGAGCAAATCGTTGGGAATGGTGCGTGTTTTCTGATCGCGGGTGAGGCGGAAGTATTCGTCTTTCGGTAAGACACCATCGAGCTCAGGCTTGTATTCCTCGACCGCTTTCATCGCCTCCTTGAGCGCCTTGGCGATATCCTTCTCTTCGGGAAGTTTCAGCAGGTAGTCATAGCGCGCGTGGTCGGGCAGATAAAACCCGCATTTCTCAATGGCGATTTCGGAGAGCTTCTTCTCCCGCCGCGTACCTTTGAGCTTTTGATATTCCGCGATGATGTCGGCTTCGTGGCGGCGGTAATTGTTGTCGGCGAACTTGAGGAAGATGAGGCCGAGTACTGGCGTAGAATATTCGCTGGACTTGAGGTCGGAATTCGCACGGAGATTGTCCGCAGCGCTCCACAAGTCGGCTTCGAGTTGTTTGAGTTCTTGTTTGTTCACAAATTTACTTTACACTGGTTATTCCTCTTAACCCGATCCACTAAAGCTCCTCGCAGGGTAGCAGAACTAGTTTTTAAACAAGCTGTGCGGGCGAGGTGCAAAACTATCCAATTTTACTACGATATTGCCGGGATGCAACGGAAAAATCGAGCCAAATGCGAGGGAGAGAAGATAACGACGCACGAAGTCAGAAATTGGGCTCAGACGGCGAAGGGTGACGATCGGAGGAAACTCGTATTGAGGCAGCGCCGGGAATGGTTCATACTGAGTTTCACGAACGGCCGGGAAACAGAATAACATTTGTCGGTCCTGGCCATACCATCGAGGGAGCGGAACTTTGGCACAGGCAGCTTCAGGCGACGTTCCGATCGTCTATGACGACCTGGGACGAGGCGAGCCGGCGCTTCTCTTTCTGCCCGGCTGGTGCACGAATCGCACCGTATTTCAGAAGCTAGCGCCGCTCTGCGGCAGGCGTCGTCGCACTCTGGTGCTGGATTGGAGAGGCCACGGGGAATCGGGGTCGCCCACCGGGGACTTCGGCAACGATGACTTGGTGGAAGATTCCCTCAGTGTGGTTCAGGCCAGCGGCGCGCAGCAGTTCGTGCCGGTCGCGCTCTCGCACGCCGGCTGGGTGGCCATCGAGCTCCGTCGCCGGCTCGGGGTCCGGGTTGAAAAAATCGTACTGCTCGACTGGATTATCATGATGCAGCCGCCGCGCGAGTTCTTCGACGCGTTGGAGGGTATGCAATCCCCGAGCCGATGGCGGGAAGCGCTAGAGCGAATCTTTTCGGTTTGGCTGGGCGATGTCGACGAGGCGGCGCTCGTTCGTTTCGTGCGCGAGGAGATGGGCTCGTACCGCTTTGAAATGTGGGAGCGAGCGGCTCGGGAGATCGCCGCCGCCTACGCGGATCTGGGCACGCCTCTCCAAACGCTCGCAGCTTTGGATCCACCGTTGCCGGTGATGCACCTTTACGCCCAACCGGAGGACCCGAGGTATCTGGCCGCCCAACAATCGTTCGCTGCTTCGCACCCCTGGTTCAGAGCGCAGAGATTGAACGCCCGGAGCCACTTCCCGATGTTCGAAGTGCCCGATCAGATGGCAGCGTCCATCGAGCAATTTGTGGGTTGAGCCGTCGGGCTGACGCACCGATGTGCGGAGAGCGGCTCAGGCACGCCATCACCCTCGCGCTCTCGCGCGCCAGGTTTTTTCGGTCGCTTACTTCCCCCGGAGCCTCTTGGCGAGCGCGTCGTGCTCCTCGCGGATGCCGGCAGGCAACCGGTCACCGAATTTCTCGAAGAACTCGGCTTGGCTCTTCAAATTCGCGCGCCAGCCCTCCCGGTCAACAGTGAGCAGCTCCTTCAGCGCCCCG
>JACPFH010000482.1 GCA_016183075.1 Deltaproteobacteria bacterium
CTCCCCTTCCGCCGCCATGCCTCTCTGCCCCTCCGGCGAGATCGCATACTCCATATAGAGCCTGCCCGCATTAGGATTAGGCCCCTTGGCGCTCAGGCCCAGGTAGTTCGCGTCGGTCAGGAACTTGTCGAGCATCACATAATCCATGGGACCTTTGAACTGCTTGACGTATTTCACCAGGGTAATTCCGACCGGCGCTTCGCCCCGGATAATGACGTTGCTCACGGGAGCGAACGACTCGACCAGATGGGGCCCCTGTTTGGCCAGAGCCCTGACAAATTCGAGCCACTTCGGCCCCATGATCTTTTCCAAATTCTGCAGGAATCCCGCGCTGCTCGTATGCTGGGTGGGATCGGACATACTGAGCTTCTTCTTCCACTTCGGATCGAGTAGATCCTGAAGTCCCTTGGGTATGTCCGCTCCTTTCACCAGCTCCGTGTTATACAGAATGCCGATGGGAACGGCCCGCCATGGCGTCATCAGGCCATCCTTTTCCTTGAACTGATCGGGCAGCTTTTCCGAGGAAGGCGGAATGTACTTCGTGAAGAGGCCCTCTTTTTTCATGATGAGCGCGACGGCGCGCGTGCCCTCGACCACGTCAAGCCCAGGGCGCCCCGCACGCCACTCGGTCAGGGCCCGGTCCATTACTTTATTGGGAGCGGCGCGCCAGTACTCGACCCTGATGCCGTATTTCTTCTCGAAGGGCTTGTTGATCTTATCCATCGACTGCGGGGGGACGAGCCCGTAAACGACGACTTTGCCTTCTTTCTTTGCCGCTTCGACGTTTACAGGCTGGGCATGAAGAGCCCCAGAGAAGAAAACCAGGCCCAGAAATGCCAGCACCGCCATTGTCAGATTCCGCTTCATTGTCGCCTTCATAAGTTCACCTCCGTAGTTGTCTAGTGGAATCATTGGGCTAAGCGAGAAAACTGGCGAATTATCGGGCGCATGCCTCTGATTTGTCAAGCTAATTGTTGACCCCAATACTGCGACTTTGGCGGTCCGCCTTTCGCTGCCTGCCCCTGGCTGATATATTTATATTGCTTCCATCAAAAGAGGCTAGATAAGGGAGGTGGAGAGCATGCCAGTTCCGGCCTCGATCAAGAAAATTTCCGACACTGTCTGGGAGATCCCTACGTCTTACAAAGAGGGCATGAGAGTGCCCGCGCGCATCTACGCCACCGAGGAGCTGCTCAAGGCAATGGACGACGGCGTTTTTGACCAGATCACAAACGTCGCCGCACTCCCGGGTTTGGTGAAGGCCGCGTACTGCATGCCGGATGCTCATTGGGGTTATGGCTTCCCGATCGGCGGCGTTGCACCCGTAGACACGAAAACGGGGGTGATCTCCCCCGGCGGCATCGGCTTCGACGTGAACTGCGGCATGCGCTTGGCGCTCACCAACCTGACCTACGACGAGGTGAAGCCACACGTGCGCCAGCTTGTGGACCGGCTCTTCGAGCGGGTGCCGGCCGGAGTCGGCGGCACCGGATTCGTGAAAATATCCCAGGACGAATTCCGCCGTGTCGTCGAACAAGGAGCGAGCTGGTGCATCAAGCACGGCTACGGCTGGAAGGAGGATCTGGAGCGGACCGAGGAGAAAGGCTGCATCGAAGGCGCAGATGCCTCGAAGATCAGCGCCAAATCGGTGGAACGCGGCTACAAGCAGATCGGCACCCTCGGCTCCGGCAACCACTACCTGGAAATCCAGGTCGCGAGACCGGAGCATGTCTTCGATGAAAAATCGGCCCAGGCCTTCGGCATCACGATCCCCAATCAGGTAGTTATCATGTTTCATTGCGGCAGCCGCGGCTTCGGCCACCAGGTCGCTACGGATTACCTCCAGTCCTTCCTCAAGGTCATGGAATCGAAGTATCACATCAAGATCCTCGATCGAGAACTTGCTTGCGCGCCCTTCCATTCGCGCGAAGGACAGGATTATTTCGCCGCCATGAAATGCGCGATCAACCTCTCGTTTACGAACCGCCAGGTGATCCTGCACCGGATCCGCGAGGTTTTCTCGGACGTCTTTCGCCGCAGCGCCGAAGATTTGGGGATGCATATGGTTTACGATGTCGCCCACAACACCGCCAAGCTTGAGCGCTATGAAATCGACGGGGAGACGCGCGATCTGCTCATCCACCGCAAAGGCGCAACCCGCGCCTTCGGACCGGGGATGGACGGAGTCCCCGAGGCCTACCAGGCTGTCGGACAACCGGTGATTATCGGCGGCAGCATGGAAACCGGCTCTTATCTTCTCGCCGGAGTAAAAAGCGGCATCGAGACTTTCTTCAGCACCGCACACGGCAGCGGGCGCACCATGAGCCGGACAAAAGCCAAAAAACAGTATCACGGAAAGACGCTTCAGGAAGAGATGGCCCAGCGCGGGATCTATGTGCGCACCGTCTCCTACGCCGGGCTGGCCGAGGAAGCAGGGGGCGCCTACAAAAACGTGGACCACGTGATCGAGGCGACCGAGCTTGCGGGAATCAGCCGCCGGGTGGTGCGGTTTTCCCCCGTGGGCAACGTGAAAGGGTAGCGCGCGAACACGCCGCCATGCCGTATAAGTACTTAGAGGACGTGGCGATCGCCGACGTGGCCTTCGAGGCGTGGGGAGCCACGCTCGAAGAGCTTTTCACGGCGGCGGCCGAAGCGACAATGAACATCATGGTCGCGGATCTCGCTACGATCACGAGCGGTGAGAAGCGAAAGATCGCCTTAGAGGAGGAGAACCTCGACCTTCTGCTCTTCAACTTTCTACAGGAGCTCGTCTTTTATAAGGACGCCGAAAGGCTTTTGCTACGAGTTGCAAAGGTTCGCATCGAACAAGGTGATGGCATCGTTCGGGTCGAAGCGGAGCTTTACGGCGAGGAACTCAATCCGCGCAAGCACGATCTCGGAGTCGACGTCAAAGCCATTACGCTGCACCAGTTTCAAGTCGAGCACAGCGCCGGAGCGTGGCGAGCGAACGTGATCGTGGATGTTTAGATCGACTCAGCGGTGCAGGGCCAGGAAAGCGAACACCTTGGCCGTGTCATAGACGTTCGACGGGACCAGAGGGACGTTGTTGATTAGACGGAATAACTCGATTATACAACGTGCGAAACGGGAGGGGTCACCCGATATGCGGAGACAAGCGCGGTTAGATGCAGTAGGGACCCTGCACCATGTAATGATCCGGGGGATCGAAAAGAGGCGGATCGTTGACGACGACCAGGACCGCAAGGATTTTGTTCTACGGCTAGGTAAGCCGGCAACCGAGACCGCGACATCCATTTACGCCTGGGCGCTGCTGAGTAATCACGCTCACCTGCTTTTACGCAGTGGAGCGCAGAGTTTAGCGAGATTCATGCGGCGGTTTCTGACCGGCTATGCGGTCAGTTACAATTTACGCCATCGCCGCCACGGGCATCTGTTCCAGAACCGCTACAAGTCAATTGTGTGCGATGCGGATAGCTATTTTACGGAACTGGTGCGCTACATTCACTTGAATCCCTTACGGGTGAAGTTGGTGGCGGATCTGGAGGAACTAGAGAGATACCCGTACTGCGGCCATGGGGTGATCCTGGGAGCGGTGAAAAACAATTGGCAGGACCGGGACAGCGTACTGGCGCAGTTCGGTACTCCCGGGCTTTCTGAGGAAAAGATCTCTGTTCTGGTTGATGGAATGCGGAAGGTGTTTGCCGACGAGAACTTCCGATCGGCGGCAAAAAACAGCAGGCACTTCTTTGCGGCCGTTGGAGCCTGCTGAATTTCTGAAAGTATTTTCGGAGGTTTTCTCCATGGTTAAGGGGATGGAACACATCTTGAAACCATAGCGCTTCGCGGAGCGCTTGGAGGGAAATGAAAATGGCTGTTCAAGATCTTCGTGACTGGATCGCGCTGATGGAATCCGCGGGAGAACTACGGACGGTTCGCGGAGCCGACAGCGACGTGGAGCTGGGAGTTATTGTCGACCAATTTCAGCGACGAATGGAGCTGCCGGCTCTTCTGTTCGACGAAATAAAAGGTTATCCAAAGGGATTTCGAGTCCTGGCGAACACTCTGACATCGTCGCGGCGGATTGCTTTGACTTTGAGACTGCCCGCCGAAACCAGCAAGATGGAACTGGTTCAAGCCTGGCGTCAGTACGCCAAACAATATCCGAAAATCCCACCGCGCTGGGTTTCGGATGGGCCCGTGAACGAAAATATCCGAAGGGGGAAAGATGTCGATTTAACCGCCTTTCCCGCTCCCACGTGGCATGAACACGATGGAAACCGTTACATCGGCACCGGCTGCCTCGTCATCCAGAAGGATCCGGACAGCAACTGGGTCAATGTCGGGGTCTATCGCGTAGCCGTCCACGACCAAAAGATCGCCGGAATCTACATCTCTCCAGGGAAACACGGACGTCTGATCATGGAAAAGTATTGGGCCCGAGGTCAGGATTGCCCCGTGGTGGTGTCGGTGGGACACGATCCAATGTTGTTTTTTGTAGCGGGCCTGGAGATCCCTTATAGCGTAGGCGAGCTCGACGTGGCAGGAGGGCTGAAAGGCGAAGCAGTCCAGATCATCGAGGGTGAAACCGGTTTGCCCATTCCAGCCACCGCCGAAATCGTTATTGAAGGTAGGATCCCGCGAGACGAGACACGTGACGAGGGTCCTTTCGGGGAATGGCTGGGATATTACGCGAGCGGCCGCAGCCCGGCGCCGATCATCAAGATTGATGCAATTCGCTACCGGAACAATCCGATCATTATGGGGAATCTTCCCGGGATTCCTCCGAATGACGACACCTACTACCGCGGTTTTCTTCGTTCCGCCGCGGTTTGGGAAGAACTGCAGCAGGCGGGAATTCCGGGAATCAAAGCAGTCTGGGCTCACGAGGCCGGAGGGAGCCGGATGCTTCTGACGATCGCAATCCAGCAGATGTATCCGGGTCACTCCAAACAGGTCGGATTCGCCGCGGGTAGTTGTCACGCGGGGGCATATGCGAATCGGATCACGATCGTCGTGGATGACGACATTGACGTGACCAATGATCATCAGGTGTGGTGGGCATTATGCAGTCGAATGGATCCCGCACTAGACATCGAAGTGGTAAAGCGCTGCTGGAGCACTTCCCTCGATCCCATGAGCTATCCCCGGGAAAAACCAGTTTTTAACAACCGCATGGTTATCGATGCCTGTCGTCCCTGGGAACGGCTCTCCACGTTTCCAAAGGTGATGGAGGCCGGACCCGAATTAAAACGAAAAGTCGTTGAAAAATGGCGGAGCGTTCTTCCAGAAATAACGGACTAGTGCGTGATGCCGAGTCTACTCGAATCGCTCTCGGGTCGGGCCGCATTACACCGTCTGTACGATCTCTTGCGCAATCAGTCGGAGATAATCGATCCGGGCCTGCGGGTCGCGCGGCAGGCTGTAAATGGTAAAACCGACTCGATCGAGCCCTGTCGTCTCGCGTGCTCTCGCGAGTGTTTCGACACAATCTTTTGGAGAGCCAGCGAGTTCCTCATTCATTCTGAAAGGATTAGAAAACGGACCTTTCCGCCGGAGGCGTCCTCGTGTGGATGAAAGGGGACGGGCTCCGGCGAAGCCGGTGCCCGTCCCCGTCCCGCGCAGGGAAGTTTGCAAACCCAAGGGCGAGTTTGTTAGAGGAAGGGAGGAGGTGCTTTATTGCTCCGATCGTAAGCATCATCGGGATCACCCATAATCCTGTCATGCCGCGTTTGTTCAAACGACCCGATCGGCCACCTGGCTGCGCAAAGGTTCTTGAAAGAATCGAGATGATGCGGGAGAAGCTCCGCCAGGCGAAGCCAGATGTGCTTGTGACCATAGGTAGCGATCACCTCCACCAGTTTTTCATGGATAACATGCCAGCGTTTATGATCGGAAAGATGGACGTCTACGACGGGACCTTTTATGACGAAATCCGCCAGTTCGGGCTCCCCACCCACCGTGTTCCTGGAGACCCGGAGTTGTCCGACGCGATTATGGAAGGTGTCTTCGATCAGGGAGTCGACTTCGCCTATTCCAACGAGCTTACCATAGATCACTCCATTATCGTGCCGCTTATGTTCGTCAGACCTGGGATGGATCTCCCGATTGTCCCGATCCTGACGAACTGCATTGCCCCGCCTCTGCCAAGGCCGAAAAGGTTCTATGAGGTCGGCCGGGCCATTCGGTCTGTCATCGACGGGCTTCAAACCAACAAGCGGATCGGAGTGCTGGTGAGCGGTCACCTCTCGCTCGAGATCGGCGGACCGAAGCAGTTCGAGCGGAAGTTGACGGATCCAAATTTTGACGCGGCCGCGGTGGGCTGGATCGCCCACGGAGACGTGGACGGCGCTGTAAACAACTGCTCTTTCGAGCAGATCAAGAAGTCGGGCAACATGACCCACGGATTTCTGAACTTCGTCGTGATGATGGGCGTGGCCAAGGCCGCCCATCCCTCCTATGCCGAAGGGTTGGACGCCGGCTTTCCGGCACTCCCATTCTTTAGCTGGGAGGGAAAACAGGGCGCAGCGTTATGAGCAAGTACCTCATGAACAAATTCATTCATCACGTCAACATGAATGAGGCGGCGGAGAAAGAGTACAAGAGTAATCTTCAACTCTATCATTAGCTTTGGCCCCTGGGAACCCGATGTGCTGGGCCGTCCCCCGAGCACCTATATCAAGCAGCTCTACTTCGATTCCGTTAGCCTTCACCCGCCGGCGATCTTCTGCGCTGTCCAGACAGCGGGCGCCGACCACGTTCTATTTGGCAGCGATTTTCCCCCCGCCCCCATTCCACTAAAGAGATCCGTGGATGCCGTCCGCGCTTTAGAGATCCCAGCGCGGGACAAAGAGATGATCCTGGGAGGCAACGCCGCGAAGCTGCTCGGCCTCAGCGGTTAAACACCTTACCACGGGCTTACCTCCCTGGCTTTGGGGTGCCGCCGTGCTCGGGGGTTCATCCCCGCACTCACGTGCGGGGCGTTCTGTGGTACGGGGTAAAAAGAGCTTCTACCGGCCGCGCTTCTCGGACCCGAGTTGGTAACTGTGAGAGATAGGGATCTGGAGGATGCTTACTCCCTCGGTCTCCTCGATATAGCGAATGAACCGGTACTTATTTTCCAGCTCGTCATAAGGGAGCGGGGGCACCTGCGTCCGGCCCGGTTCGATGGAGGCCCAGATGAAATGGGGACCATCGTGATCGAGGGCATAGCGCACTGCGTCCCTTAGCTCCGCCACCGTGTTCACGTGGCGCAAGCTTTGAATTCCCGCTGCTCGGGCGGCTTCGGCATAGTCAATCCTGCCTGCTGTGGAGACCGTGGGCTCGCCCCCGGAAGACTCGTATTGCCGGTTATCCCAGCAGATATGAACGAGGTTTTTGGGCTGATGGAGCCCGATCGTGGCCAAGGATCCAAAATTCATCCAAAGTGCGCCGTCCCCATCAAAAACAAAGACCTTGCGTCGCGGTAAAGCAATGGCCACGCCCAGGCCTATCGAAGAGCAAAGCCCTAAGGTCTTTACCTGGAGATTGCCATCGCTAGGCCTCACGGCGAACCATTCGTTGGTCGCGCCTCCGGCCGTGGTCACAAACAACTCGTCTTTTATCATGGGAGCGATCGCTTGAAGGCACTCGTACCTCTTCATAAACCACCTCTATTAAGTTACTGAAAAAACCTGTTTTCAGGCCGATCAAAAAGGTCCCAGATTCAAGGCGCGCGAGAAACCGACGAGCGCAGACCTACTTGAGCAGTACGTCGGAGCGAGGCGATCGAGCGCAACGCCGCAGATGGGCCTTTTTCAGCGGCCCGCTAGAGAACGGCGCGGGTTAGAAGCAGAGCCACCGGCCGCTTTGAGGCCTCAGCCGCGGTCACCGCCTCGGCAATCTGCTTTCTAACCATGCTCGGATCTCGCATGACGGAGTACTTGATTCCCAAGCCGTCCAAGACCGGCTCGGTCAGGAGCCCCAGCATATGGAAGGCATTGTCTCCCATGTCGCCCGCATAATAGACCAGAAGCACTACCGGGATGCCAAACTGAAGGGCCGTGGTTGTAAGGCCATTACAACTGGCCATGAAGCCAGCGTTCTGCATCAATAGCGCAGGTCGTTTTCCGCCCAGATAGGCCCCGGTGCAGACTCCAACACCCTCCTCCTCCCGCCCCACCGGTACGTGGATGATTCCCCGATCCTCGTAGAGCAGGTTAAGAACTTGCAAAAGATTGATATCGGGAACGCTCGCCACAAGCTGGATCCCCGCCTCCTTTAAACCAACCACGATCTCGCGCGCCCGCTCAGGGCTTGCCATAGGCTCCTCCCTTCCCTCGTTTCATCCCGCTGTATATCTTGCCTGTCGCCATATTGTCAAGGTAAACCGGGCCTTCTGTGGTAAGGGGTAAACACGCCGTCGGTCCTCTGTTGATCGGCCCAGAGTTCCATGTTAAGGAGACGCCAACGCAGGTGACATGGAAAGGAGCCGCGCATGTTCGGACTGTATAAGAGATGTTGCCTCAGCTTAGCTTCGGTCTCAGCCGTCGTCTTCCTCATCGCGTTTGCCCAGGGGGCAGAATACCCGACAAAAGCCATCCAGATCATCAATCCCTTTCCTCCTGGCGCTGCCACCGACATCTTTTCCCGTATTCTCAGCGACAAACTAAACTCTCTCCTGGGCCAGCCGGTCGTGGTCGTTAATAAAACAGGTGGAGGTGGGGCCGTGGGTATGAAAGCCGTAAAGGACGCCCCGGCCGATGGCTACACAATCCTCGTTGCGCCGCCGCCGGTCGTGCTCATTCCCCTAGCACGGAAGGGAATTGGCTTTGCTCTCAGCGACTTCACTCCGGTCAGCTATGGCGGGAGCAACCCATCCGTCATGATAGTTAACAAGGACGCGCCCTGGAAGAGCCTGGAAGAACTGATAGCGGATGCAAAGAAAAACCCGCGCAAATTCACCTTTGGGTCCCCCGGCACCGGAACCAGCGGGCACTTCGGGCTCGAACTCTTCAAGATGATCACCGGCGCCGAGTTCAC
>JACPFH010000483.1 GCA_016183075.1 Deltaproteobacteria bacterium
GCTCATAGTTGTATTTGAGATCCCAATCATCCGGCCGGGAGGCCAATCCCCTCCCGTACTCCTCCAGAGCCGCATGCAGCGCCTTGAGCTTCTCCTCCGGGTCTTTGCTCTGGATGGCGCGGCGCAGGAGCACGTTGCCGAGCCAGAAAGAGTACTCTGAGCTGTCCGCCAGAAATGGCGCGCGGCGGGCCTCTTCTTCCAGCTTGTCCATCACCTCCTCGTTTTGCCCCCGCGCGTACAGCAGCCGTGTCTGGCTAAAGGCCAGCCGCTGGTAGTCGTCTCTGAGAATATGAGCCAGCCAGGGCAGGCGGCGAAAGGGAGCCTCGGCCCCTTGATAGATCCCTGCGGCGGTATCAAAATCTCCGGCCCGGGAAGCTTGGTTGCCCCGTTCGATCTGAAAGAGCCACCAGGCATAGCCGAGGGAGGCCGCGGAGAGAACAAGGATCAGAGCGAGCAAAACGGGCGAAACAATTCTTTTGGGCAGCAAGGGCATAAGCAAATTCCGTCCTTTCCTCGCTTGCCTTCGAAAAAGACCCGTTTGCCATCCTGACAAAGGATCCTTTCCTTCTCCCGTCGAACCCGATGCCGCTAGGGTAAGACGTTTCCAAAATACTTTTGGGGGACCACAGAGTCAAGACGGGGGAGATATCTCTCTTGTTGCAAAAAAGCGGCTCCGCCTGTTAAAAGGTAGGGCCGATGGAGCGGAACGGGCTCAAGAGACAACTGGGATTGTTCGACGCGGTGATGGTGATTTCCGGCGACATGATTGGCATCGGGATCTTTGTCGCGACTGGGGCTATCGCCGAGACTCTTCCGTCTCCCGGAGGGGTGCTGCTGGTTTGGATTCTCGGCGGGCTTTTGGCTCTGACGGGCGCCCTCAGTTGCGCTGAGCTCTCGGCAAGTTTGCCGTACGTCGGGGGAGACTACATCTACATAAGAGAAGCCTATGGAAAACTCCTTGGTTTTCTTTCGGGCTGGTCATCGTTTCTAGTCACCTTCTCGGGCGCAATCGCATTCCTCGCTGTCAGCTTTAGTGGGTTCATGGCCTTTTTTTTCCCCCTTCTTGGGTCCGAAGAAAAGCTTTTCTCGGCCACGATTCTAACTTTTCCGTTTAACCTCTCCGTGCACATTACCTTCGGAACCATCTCCGCCATCATCGTCGTAATATTGATTTCAACGCTCCACTGCATCGGGGTGAGGCCGGGGACGCTGATGCAGAATGTTTTGACCACTTTAAAGATTGGCGCCCTGTTGGGCATCATTCTTCTGGGCGTCTTATTCGGAAAAGGGGACACCGCGAACTTTAGTCCGTTATTCGACTGGAACACATTCGGCAATTTTAGTGTTTTTGCTGCAGCCTTTATCCCGGTGGTTTTCGCTTATTCGGGTTGGAATGCGATCATCTATATCGCTGGCGAAGTCAAAGATCCGCAGAGAAACCTGCCGCGCGCGCTATTGTGGGCCAATCTAATCGTGATTGCGCTCTACCTCGCAGTCAACGTCGTCTACATCTATGGGGTGCCGGTGACGGAAATGAAAGGCGCGCTTAGAGTTTCCGAGGTAGCGACGACGGCTTTGTTCGGCCACCAAACATCGGCGTGGATCACCGGAATCATTACCGTGTCCATCCTGGGCGCATTGAATGTTGTGACCATGATCGGACCACGGATTTACTATGCCATGGCGCAGGACGGGCTTTTCTTCAAGCGTCTTGCCCGCGTCCATCCGACGTCCGGCACACCTGCGAACGCGATCATTCTCCAGGCGGTCTGGGCGGTTTTGCTTATCCTCACCAACACCTGGGGAACGCTGTTCACCTACGTGAGCGTCATCATCACGCTTTTCTCCGCGCTCACCGTGGGTTCCGTTATCGTGCTGCGATACAAAAGACCGGAGCTCAAGCGCCCCTACAAACTCTGGGGCTATCCCATCGTGCCGATTCTTTTTGTTCTCACTCACTTGTGGATCGTTTGGGGTTCCGTAACGGAAAAGCCGTGGGATTCCCTATTGGGAGTATTCATTGTGAGCCTGGGTATTCCCGCTTATTTTATCTGGCGGAATCGGGTCAAAGAGAAAGGCTCATGATCGGCCGATGTCGAACCGCAGCATTGGGGAAGTCAAAAGATACCACGAAACCGCAAAGCGATCTTCGCGCGGCGGCGCCCGAGGAGCGACCGAGCGCCCCGCTGGCGTTCCTGCTTTTCAATCCAAATTCTATAGCGACCTCGAGCCGATTCCTCTGCCGCGGGATTTCCGGGCGCCCGGCGCCGGCGCCCTGGAGGCCGTGAGCCGTTTTGAGTGTAATGAGGAAAAAAGCCCCGGCCTGGCGGAGGTCGCGGAGATGCTTTTCTATTCCGCGGGCCGGGCCAAAGAAAGAAGCGCTGCGGTCGAGCTCTATCTCGTGGCCACGGAAATTTCCGGCCTTCAAGCCGGCGTCTATCACTTCGATGCTGAGGGGTTTGCTTTGAAGCGACTGCGCGCCGGCGACTACCGTCCCGAGCTTGCGGGAAGCGCCGGCGACAACCAGGCGATCGCGGCGTCGCCGGTAACCTTCGTGCTAAGTGCGTTCTTCTCCCGTGCCGCCTGGAAGTATGGGGCTCGCGCCTACCGCCACTGCTTATGGGAGAGCGGCGCGGTCCTGGCCGATCTGTTGGCGATCGCGGCCGCGGAGGATATTCCGTGCTCGGTTGAGATGGGCTTTGTCGATGCCAAAGTGAACCATCTTTTGGGTCTGGACGGCGCAGGCGAAGGCAGTCTCCTTTTGGTTCCTGCCGGGCGCTGTCTCGAATGGGCCGGGCACGCCGTAGGCCGGGAGGTGCCGCCGTTGAATCACGCGGTCGGACCTCTTTCGGAAAGCGATGTCGATCAAGCCGCCGTAAGACGCGTTCATACGGCATCCTCCCTTGTCGCCGATGAAGAGATCCGCCCGTGGCGCAGCTCTCTCCCGCAGCCGACTCCGCGACAGAAAAGAGCCTTCGTATCCTTGAATGCGCGATCGACGAAGTCGGCATCCCTGGCTTCGGTGGTCGGAACGCGCGGGCCTTCCGGCCGCTTGGCTGCGGCGAAAGTGGATTTGGCTCAGCTCTCGGCCATCCTGGGCGGGTCAACGCGCGGTCTGCCGGCGGATTTTTTGACGGGGCCGGATACAAGCCTCGTGGAACTCTATGTGCTCGCTGATTCGGTCGACGGCTTGACCTCGGGTGTCTATCGTTTCGCCGCGGCGGAGATGGGCCTTGAGTTTTTGGCTCCCGGCTTCGATGCGGGGCTGGGACCGGACTCCATTACGACAATTTTTTTCCTCGTGGCCCTCGATTCCGTGCTCGAGCGCTTCGGCAATCGCGGCTACCGGGCGGCGCTGGTCGAGGCGGGCGCCGTCGCGGAAAAGATGCGCCTGATTGCAAACTCCCTGTGTCTGGAAGCGATGGCAGTGGAGGCGGACGAAAATGTGGCGGAAGAATTTTTTTCGCCCCATTCTTCGGGCCGCGCCGCCCTCGGAGCGCTGGCGCTGGGCACGCTCGTGGGTGGGGTCCCAGAGGTTAAGGATCGGGGGGCAGGCGTGAAACGCCAGGCGTAAGGCGGAGAACTATTGACCATTGACTATTGACGGTTAACGAAAATGGCCATCCGGATCACACGCGTTTATACGCGCACGGGAGACTACGGAGACACGGGGCTTGTCGGCGGCAAGCGCGTGCCGAAAGACGCGCCCAGGATCGAAGCGTACGGTACCGTGGATGAGCTGAATTCCGCTATCGGATTGGCGCTGGCTTTCAACGAGGAAAAGCTCGGAGACGGTGCGGCGCATCGCTTTTTGGCCGGGCTGCTGCGCGAAATTCAGAACGAGCTTTTTGACCTGGGTAGCGAGCTGGCCACGCCGGCCGGCTACAGGCATCCGGTCAAGTTTCGGGTCGACAAGAGCGCAGTAGCAAGAATGGAAGCGACGATCGATGAGTGCCAGAGGGAGCTTACACCGCTCAAGTCGTTCGTTCTGCCGGGCGGAGGAAAGATTGCGGCGAGCCTCCACCAGTGCCGGACGGTGTGCCGGCGCGCGGAGCGCGAGATGGTGCGGCTTTCGCGCGAGGAGCCGCTCGGAGAATGGCCGCTCAAGTACGTCAATCGTTTGAGCGATCTCTTCTTTGTTCTCGCGCGCTGGATCGCGAAGCGGACAGGGGAAAAAGAAGAGCTATGGCAACACGGCCTGCAGGGGAGGAGGAAAAAGAGTAACAGATCGTAACGTCTTGGCAACGTCTGGTAACGAGTTCGAGCCGTGGACAACGCGTTACGACCCGTTACAACGAGTTACCTCGTCACCGGAGGACTTATGGGAATTCTGGACGGGAGGAAAGGGATTATTTTCGGTGTAGCCAACGAGCGCAGCATCGCCTGGGCGATAGCGCGGGCGCTGCACGAGGAGGGCGCGGAGCTGGCTTTCACCTATGCCGGGGAGATTTTGGAGAAGCGCGTGCGGCCGCTGGCGGGAAGCATCGGCGCCAAGATCATTCTGCCGTGCGACGTCACGAAAGACCAAGAGATCGAGCGGGTATTCCAAACTCTCAAAGGGGAATGGGGCGGGCTGGATATCCTCATCCATGCGATCGCCTACGCTGCCAAGGAGGATCTTTCCCAGCCTTATCTTCAGACGAGCCGCGAGGGGTTTCAGCTCGCCCTCGACGTGAGCGCCTACTCCTTGACCGTCCTGGCGCGCCAGGCGGCCCAGTTGATGGAGGGAAGAAGCGGTTCCATTGTGACCCTGACGTACCTCGGTTCCGAAAAAGTCATTCCCAATTATAATGTGATGGGGGTAGCCAAGGCGGCGCTGGAGGCGAGCGTGAGGTATCTGGCCCATGATTTGGGGCCGAGAGGGGTCCGGATCAATGCGATCTCGGCCGGGCCGGTCAAGACGCTCGCGGCCGCGGGGATCGCCGGATTCAAGGAGATGCTGCACTACAGCGCCGGGCGGGCGCCGCTCAGGCGCAACATTGACGCCGAAGAGGTCGGGCGGGCCGCCCTCTTTTTGGTTAGCGAGATGGCGAGCGCGATTACCGGCGAGGTGGTTCACGTGGACGCCGGGTATAATATAATGGGGATGTGACATCATAATGGTTCAAGCCGTTTCAGTTGTTCGAGTTGTTCAAGTCGTTCAAGCAGATGAAAAACGTTTTGAACGATTCAAACGATTCGAACGGTTTGAACGATACTGGGGATAAAGGCCGATAGCTGGGCGTCTCGAAGAAAGGAACAATTGTATGCCGGTTAAGGAGGTTACTCCGCAGGAGGCTCACGACCTGCTCGGTCAGGATCCGGGCTGCGTGTACATCGATGTCCGCACCGTCGGCGAGTTCCTGAACGGCCATCCCCGGGGCGCGGTGAATATCCCGGTTGCTTTTCCCGACCCGGATCGCGGCATGGCGTTGAACCAGGATTTTCTTCCGGTCGCGCAGGCCCACTTCTCCAGGGACAGAAAGATTATCGTAGGATGCCAGGCCGGTCCGCGCGCGGATGCGGCCGCTCGTCTCCTTGAGCAGGCCGGGTACCAGGATGTCTCCTCTATGAAAGGCGGGTTTGGCGGGATGCGCGACCCGTTTGGGCGGGTCATAGCTCCCGGCTGGGCTGAGTTGGGTCTGCCCGTAAGCCAGGAAAACAGCGCGGGCGTGAGTTACGAGTCGCTCGCCGGCAAAGTGAAATGAAAAGCTCTCTCTACTTCAAACAGCTTCAGATCGGGTCGATGCAAAATTTTGTCTATCTTATCGGCTCGACCGAGACGCGCAAAGCAGCGGTCATCGACCCGGCATGGGACATCGAGACGATTTTGAGCCATGCCGCCGCCGACGATATGGAAATCACCCACGCGTTGGTCACACACACCCACCCGGATCATGTCGGGTCGTGGCTGCGCGGCGCGCGTATCGAAGGGGTGGAAGAACTGCTGGCCAGGACCAAGACCAAGATCGTGGTCCACCGCGCAGAGGCGGAGTTCCTCAAGTCGCTTTCCCCTTCCGACATGGTCAAAGCGCAGGGCGGCGACGTGATCGATGTCGGAGGGTTGAGCATCAAGCTGATCCATACGCCGGGACACACCCCCGGCTCGCAGTGTTTTTTGCTCGATGGCCCCCTGATCTCGGAGCCGCGCCTGATCGCCGGTGACACCCTGTTTATCGGCTCCTGCGGGCGGGTCGATTTTCCCGGCGGCAGCGCCGAAAAGATGTACGAGAGCCTGACGCAAAAGCTCATGCGCCTTCCCGACGAAACCATACTTTTTCCCGGGCACAACTACGCCGCCAAGCCGCAGTCGACGATGGCGGAGCAAAAAAAGACCAACCCGTACCTCCAGTTTCACTCTCTCGATGCCTTCCTGGCTGCGATGGGATACGGGTAAGGATCCGCGGCCGATGGACCTAGCTCCGTCGGGAAGCGCGCTCTCGGCTGCGGCCGGAGGGGACTGGCTCCGCGAAGCGGTGCCTGTCCCCGGCTCCCTCGATGGGCTTGTGCCATGAGTCGTAGCGTTCATAATCGGACGTCCGCGGCCTTCCTCCTCGTCCCCCTCGGGCTTCGAAGTGAAAACGTGCCGGTGTCCGCACGTATTCACAGGCCGCGGTTTTTCTGTTAGCTTCTTTACCATCCGTTTACAATCCAACTTCTCATGGTGGCCCGCTATTTCCCTCTCTTCGTTCTTCTCACGGTGAGCCTTTCCGCATGCGCATCGGAAAGGATACGCCAGCAGGAAGAAACCATCCGCCTCCAACAGGACGAGATCACGCGCCAGCGGCGCGAGATGAAGGAGATGATCGAAGCAAGACAACGCGAGGAGCGAAAACGACGGGACTGTAACCGCGCCTTCCGCGATTATTTCGAGAAAGCTCAGGGCGACAAAGATCCCCACGGGGCTATTTCTCTTTACCGCCAGGGTCTGGAGATTTGTCCCGACGATGACGTGGCCCACTACGAGATGGGAAAGATCTTACGCGATCTTGGAAGGCTCGAAGAGGCCCGGCGGGAGTTCGCGGTTGCGTTGAAGCTCAATCCGGACTTTTTGGATGCGCGGCGACAGTTGGAAGCGCTGAAGTAGGGGCACGGCGCGCCGTGCCCCTACTCAGTGAGAGGAATAGGATGAAAGGGGAGAACATGACTTCAAAGATCGTTGCGGTGCTCTTTCTTGGGGTTTTACTTGCCGCTGAGGGCTTTGCGGCCGAAGAAAAGAAGCTGGTCGACATGACCTATGCGTTTTCGGAACAAACTCTTCACTGGCCGACCGCTGCTCCGTTTAAGCTGGAAAAGGTCAATGAAGGCGTGACCGCCCAGGGCTTTTGGTTTGCTTCCTACAACTATAGCGGCTCGGAGCACGTTGGAACTCATCTGGATGCCCCTTTCCATTTCGCCCAGGGAAAATGGACAACCGATCAGATACCTCTAAGTCGCCTGATTGGCCCGGGGGTCGTCGTCGACATGCGGCGGAAAGCCGCGGCGGACCCGAACTATCAATTGCAGGTCGTGGACCTGCTGACTTGGGAGCGGCGATATGGAAAAATCCCGCGCCGGGCGATCGTGCTGATGCTGAACGGGTGGGGGAAGTTCTGGGGCGATCGAAAGCGCTATTTCGGGACCGATCAGCCCGGCGATGTCGTAAACCTTCGCTTCCCCGGCTTTTCCAAAGAAGCGGCGGAGTTTCTGGTCAAGGCACGAAACGTCAACTCCGTGGGAATCGATACCCCGAGCATCGACCACGGCCCCTCGCGCGATTTCGCCGTGCATCAGATCCTGGGTGGGGCGAGCATCCCCATTCTCGAAAACGTGGCCAACCTGGAACGCCTTCCCTCCAAAGGCGCGACCATCTATGCCATTCCCATGAAGATCCAGGGAGGCAGCGGCGCGCCCTTGCGGGTCTTTGCGATCCTGCCGTGAATGTAGGGGGCACGGCGCGCCGTGCCCTTACGTTGCAAGATTTTGCTTTGCGCCGCCGGAAGATATACGTTGACGCTGTTTTCAATGCCAAAGGGGGAGAAGCGTATGCAGCCATGTAACAGACTGTCAGGAAAGTGGATGACGGGCTGTGCTCTAAGCTCGCTTTTGTTCGGGCACCTCGCGTGGGGCTGGGCGGCAGAACCGAAGCCTGCCGAGCAGGAGAGGGTGACAAGCCAAACCCCAGACCGAGATCAGGTCTTGACCCTCGAGGAGGCCGTGCGCCTCGCCCTGGAGAATCATCCCAGTATAGCTGCGGCTCGCGAGAGAGTTGGCGCCCAGCAGGCGGTCTTAGGGCAACAGTTGGGCGCGTATTACCCGACGATCAACATGGCCAATTCGTACCGAACCGCCAACACGTCCGGAACCACTACCGGCCCGGAAGAGGCCTTTGATTTTTTTACCAGCCAGACCAACTTCGATATGACCCTTTACAACTTCGGCAAGCGGGAGGGGGCCGTGCAGTCGGCTCGCGATACGCTCGATGCGACTCGTTATAACTATAAAACCGCGCTCGACGGCGTTATCCTCGGGGTCAAGCAGGCCTATTATAATGTTTTACAGGCCAGCGCGCTGCTTAGGGTCAGGGAAGAGACGGTTAAGGACCGCGAGCTTCTGCTGCGCCAAGCGCAAGGCTTCTACGAAGTCGGGACGAAGCCGAGGATTGATGTGGCCCGGGCCGAAGCCAACCTGTACAGCGCTCAGGCCGATCGCATCGCTGCTGAGAGCGCCCTGAAAGTTGCCTGGGTAACGCTCCGAAATGCCATGGGGCTGCCTGAATCGCCTGAGCGACCTCTGGCCGCAGATCTGAGCATAGCGCCTGTTCCCATCTCTTTGGAAAAGGCTAAAGAGACCGCGTTCGACGCGCGGCCGGAGCTAAGGAGCCTCGAAGCTCAGAGGAAAGCGCAGGATCAACAGATCGCCACGGCCAGAAGGGGCCATCTCCCCGATATTCTCTTCAACGCTAACTACGGCCGGAGAGGCAACAGCCGGGTTGGCGATACCTTTCCCCTGCAGCCGAGTTGGCAAGTGCAATTGAACTTCAACGTTCCCATCTTCGACGGTTTCAGGACGACCAACAAGGTGGAAGAGGCGCTGAGAACCTATTACGTCGTCAAGGCGCAGGAAGAACAGCAGAAGCAGCAGGTTGTGTTGGAGGTGGAGCAAAGCTATGTTAACATCATCAACGCGCAGGGGAGAATCAAGGCGACCGAGGCGGCGGAAAGGGCGGCCAAGGAGAATCTCGATTTAGCCAACGGGCGCTACCAGGTTGGCGTGGGTTCGATCATCGAGGTCACGGACGCCGAGACCACGTACACCAGCGCGCAGACCGACCGCATCCGCGCTCTCTACGACTACAAGATCGCCGAGGCGCAGCTTGGCAAGGCGATGGGAAGTCCCTAGTGTAGTGAGTCATAAATAACTTTACACACCGTTCGTGGTGAGCTTGTCGAACCACGAATAAAAGTCGTGTGAAACATTCACCCTTCGACGGGCTCAGGGTGAACTGAATATGTAAAGAAGCGTTGGACTCACTACACTGGTGAAACCTGGTTGACGACAGGCTATTATAAGGAGTAAAGGGCTCGGTAGGTCATAATGTAATGTCATGAAGCGCTTTTTGTGGATCGGCGCCACCCTGGCTCTTGCCGGGGCTGTGATCGGATATCGGGAGCTCTCGTCGGGGCTGTCGAAGAAGCCCCAGATGAGGACGGGGATAACGCGGGAGATCTCCGTCAAGGTTGCGCCGGTGAAGAGAGGGCCGATCGCTTACGTGCTCAGCACAAGTGGTGATGTCCTCCCGTTGATGCAGGTTGATGTGGTATCACGAGCCTCAGGCTACGTTGAGCGCATCCACTTCGAAATCGGCGACCGCGTTGCGGCCGGCCAGGTCGTCGCCGTGGTTGATCCCAGGGAGCTTCGCCACCGCCTCGACGAGGATGAGGCGGCGTTGAAGGTCGCCGAAGCCACTGTGCGGGAAAAAGAGACCCAGCTCCAGCATGCCGAAAAGCAGGTGGAACGAGCCCGGCTGCTCAGGCAGAAGGATTTTATCTCCTCGCAAGAGTTCGACGAAGCGGAAACGAGGGCGCAGACCGCCAAGGCTCAAAAGGAGCTGGCGCAGGCCCAGGTTGCCCAAAAGAGCGCGACCCTGGCCCAGTCGCGCTATCAACTGAGCTTGACGCGCGTGGTCGCTCCTTTCAGCGGCGTCGTGACGCGCCGTTTGGTCGACCCCGGGGCCAACGTTTCGAGCGAAGCTTGCGATGGACGCCTATCCCGGCCGGATATTTGAGGGTAAGGTCGCGCGCTTAAACTCAGCCCTCGATCCATCCAGCCGGACCCTGGTGGCTGAAATCCACGTTCCCAACGGCCAGCAGCTTCTCAAGCCCGGGATGTTCGCCCGGGTATCGCTCGTTCTCGGCGAGCAGAAGGACTCGCTGTTGGTCCCCGCGGAGGCGGTGGTGGAGGAGGACGGAAAAGACTTCCTTTATACGGTGGCTGATGGCAAAGCGGTGCGGCGGGAGGTCAGTCGAGGCTGGTCGCAAAATAGTCTGGTGGCCGTTAATAAAGGGGTTGGGGAGGGGGAGAAGATCGTCGTTGCCGGCCAGCACCGCCTGAAGCCGGGAATGAAAGTGCGCGTCCTGGACGAGAAAGCGAGTCAATAGTCAATCGTCGATGAGTTACCATCCGTTACCTCGTTACAATGGATCACTGTAACGAATCGTAACGCAGTAGCGACGCGTAGTAACCCTATTGACCATTGACCATTGACTAAACCATGAATCTCATCAAAGGTTCCCTCGATAATCCGGTCGCCCGCTTCATGGTCACCCTGGGGATCATGGTCCTCGGCGTGATCTCCTTCACCAATCTTGCCATCGACCTGTTCCCCGACATTACCTATCCGGTCGCGGCCGTCGTCACTGAGTACCGCGGCGCCACGCCAGAGGACACCGAAGTTGCCTTAACCCGCCCCGTTGAAAAAACCGTAAGTCGCATTCAGGGAGTCAGGTACGTCTCCTCCTACTCGAGAGAGGGGATCTCGCTCATTTCGATTCAATTTAATTGGGGCACCGATCTCAATGCTGCCGCGGTGGATATCCAACAGTATGTGAGCGCCATTAACAATGAGCTGCCGGATGGCGCGGAGCGCCCTATTGTCATCAAGCACGACCCGTCGCAGATCTCGGTCGTTTCCCTCGGCCTCCAGGGCAATCTGGATGAGCGCAAGCTCCGGGAGCTCGGAGAGGACTACATTGCGCCGCGACTTGAAGCGCTTCCCGGCGTGGCGTCCGCCGAGGTGGCTGGTGGCAGGGTGCGGGAGATCCAGGTCGATGTCGATCGCGCCAAACTCGAGGGGGCCAGTCTCTCTCTCCGGGATGTTATTGAGGCGGTGAGCAAGGCGAATGTCGATGTTCCCGGAGGCAGCGTTAAGACCGGAAGCAGGGATATCAATGTCCGCACCCTGGGGCGCTCCAGAGAGGTCGAGCGGCTGGGGGATATCGTGATCCGCCATCAGCGTGGGACTGCGGTTCGAGTCCGCGACGTCGCGCAGGTCAAGGACAGCTTTGAAGACCCCGTCTCTATCGCTCTCGTGAACGGGAGCCGGGGGCTTTTTATCCTTGTCCGGAAGGCGCCGGGAAGCAACACAGTCAAAGTGGCGGACTCAGTGCATAAAGAACTTGAACGCCTGCAACGAGACCTGCCTGCCGACGTCCAGCTTTTCGTCGTCAGCGATCAGTCGACATATATCCGCCGCTCGATCGAGAACCTCAAGCACGAGGCCTACATCGGGGCGGTGCTTGCCGCGCTCGTGGTTTTCCTCTTTTTAGGCAATCTGCGCACCACGTTGATTATCTCGCTTTCCATTCCGATCTCCATCGTCACCACGTTTGTCCTTCTCTACTTCGGGGGCATGACGCTCAACATCATGACTCTAGGGGGTTTGGCTCTGGGCGTCGGCCGGCTCGTGGATGACTCCATCGTGGTTCTGGAGAATGTATACCGCCACATGAAGAACGGCGAGGAGCCTTATGAGGCCGCTTACAAGGGGGCCACAGAGGTGAGCCGTCCCATTATTGCCGCGACCGTAACCAGCGTGATCGTTTTTCTCCCCATTGCCTTTATTCATGGGATAGCTTCGCTTCTCTTTCGGCAGATGGCTTACACCGTTGCCTTTGCGCTCCTTGCCTCGCTATTCGAGTCTCTGACGCTTACACCGATTCTGTGCAAGTGGTTCATGCGGCCGCGCGAGGAGCCTTACAAGCTGAGGGCTTTGCAAGCGCCCCTGGATCATTTCGGTCGCTTTTTTAGCCGGACGGAAGAGGTTTACGGGCGGCTGTTGACC
>JACPFH010000031.1 GCA_016183075.1 Deltaproteobacteria bacterium
CCGGTGTTGCCGCACGTGGATTGCTGCGCGGTTGTCGCAAAGGTCCTCACCAGTCCCGGCACGCAGGCGATCTTGGCGCCGCGTTTTACGATCGAGTTCGGCGAGAAGGAGCCGACCCACCAGTCACTGTCCGAACCGCGGCCATGCTCCGGCGCGCCGAGAAACGGCGTGGGAATCGGCAGGACTTCCAGCCAATACTGCCGGTGCGCATGGAAATGAGTGCCCGCTGCGGAGTGATGAAAAAGCACGCGGGTTCCGTGGATCGTCGCCTCGCCCACGACGGGATGTTCTGGCGCCAGCCGGCCCGTCAGCAACGGCCGCCGGACGGCATCCTGCACCGGGCGCAACCTGGCGAACAAGTCGGGACGAACATCCACGTCGTCATCAAAGGCCGAGATCCATTCCATCGCCGGATCGGCCAGCCAGTAGCAAAGGCCGATGTTTCTTGCGCACGGCAGGCCGCGATTGGACGGCAGGCGCAGCCAGTGCAGTCGGGCGCAGGAATGCTCGCGCCGGATTCGCTCGCAGTCTTGTTCGTGCGCCGGTTCCGAGCCGTCATCGACCACGAGCACCGGGCAGCCGAGCGCAAGCACCTGCGGCAACGAGCGCGCCAGCGCCCACGGACGGTTGTAAGTCGTGATCACGGCCGCGGTGTCGGCCTGCATTTTCGGCTCGGAGCGTTCAGGCGTGGAGATCTTCGCCCACAGCGGGTCGACGTGCTTCGGCTCGGCAGCGACCTCAATCGCCCTGTTTGTGAAAACCACGAAGACCTCGTTAGCAAAGGCGGCCCGGAACTCTGTCTTGAGCCGCCGCAGTGCGGCCGGGGCGACAGCAAAGCCCTTGTGCACGACCACCCAGCGGATCGAGTCCAACTGCTCCGGGCGTGTCTGCCTGAGCGGCCAGCTCATCGGGAAAAATTCCAGGAACGCGTGCTCGGCAATGAGCGGTTCGTTTGCCGGCACGTGCTTTTGCAAAAACGCGAGCGTCTCTGCCCACAACCGGTCGTCGTGCGGGAATCTCATGTCGTGCGGATGATGATAGAAGTTTCCCTAGAACCTGTATTGTTGACGAGACGGTATCCGATAATTACGCGTTATGTCAACCCGAAGTTAGTTTGCAGCAGAACCGGACATCTCCCTGGATCGCTCTTTCTCGTGCCGCGGCTAGCACAACTTTTCGACGGCTTGCCCGTTCGATTGTCGCTTCACCGCCGGCCCCTCTTTCGCTCGTGAATCAGGCGTGGTATTTAGCGTCCAAGTGAGCAAGAAATGGATGTCCTGCGCCGGTCACTCAAAGATCTTATGAAAATCCAACTCGATGAGGAAGCCCTGGATAAACTTCAGTGGCGGGATTTCGGCAGCGGCCTAGCCATGGCGAGGCTCGCCCGGGAGGGGGCCAGGGAGCTTGTGCTCTATCGCGTCCGGGCGGACGCCGATCCCAAAGCTTTCCTAAAACACGAGCACGTTGGCGGGGAATTTTATCTGGTTCTCAAAGGCGGGATCGAAGATGAGACGGGCGTGTACCGCGAGGGGGACATTGTCTTTCTCGATCCCAAGTCCGTCCATACTCCACAGGGTATCGGTGAAACGGTGGTTCTTGTCCTCTGGCCCGAGGGCGTTAGGATATTGGAGTAGGTTTAGCCATGGCGAAGGAATTGGCAAAGATCAGGAACGACGTCGTGGGGAGCCTATTGCGCCCGGCGCATCTGAAGGAGGCCCGGCTCCGCTACGATGAGGAGAAAATCAGCGCGGCGGAGCTTCGCGCGGTCGAAGATCGGGCCATTCGTGAGGCGGTCGCCCTTCAGGAAGAGGTAGGGCTGGCGGTTGTCACCGACGGCGAGTACCGGCGTCTCAACTTCCAGGACAGTTTCGGGGCGTCCGTGTCCGGCTTCGACGCGCGCCGGTCAGACCTGCGGTTCGTGGAAGCTCTGTCGGAAAAGGGAAAACCCCTGCAGAGATGGGAGGCCGCCTACCAAGTGCGCGATGGCGCGGCGATGTTGCAGCGCCGGCCGGTGAAAGAGCGGCTCAGGCTTCAGCGCAACTTGCCGCTGGAGGAGTATCAGTTCGTTAGTCGTGTGGCGAAAAAGCCGGCCAAGGTAACATTGATCGGCCCGGATCGGATTTCCCAGCGCTTCGACTATCAGAACTCCAAGGCTATTTATGCGACCATGGACGAGTTCATGGCCGACGTCGTGAGGATCGAGCGGCAGATGATTCAGAGCTTGGTCGATGCGGGCTGTCGCTATATCCAGATCGACGCGCCCGGATACACGGCTTATGTCGATCCGCCGTCGCTGGAAGCGATGCGCCGGCGCGGCGAGTATCCGATGGAGAATCTTGCCCGCTCGCTCAAAGCCGATAGTGAGGTGCTGAAGGGTTTCACGGAGGCGACTTTCGCGATTCATCTGTGCCGGGGAAACCAGCGGAGCATGTGGCACCGAGAAGGAACCTACGACGCCATCGCCGAGAAGCTCTTTACCGAGCTCAATCACGATCGCTTTCTCCTGGAGTACGATAGCCCGCGCGCGGGGACCTTCGCGCCGCTTCGGTTTATGCCCAAAGGCAAGGTGGTTGTTTTGGGGCTGGTCAGCACGAAGGTCCCGGAGCTTGAGCGGATCGACGATCTCAAGCGCCGGATCGATGGAGCGCAGAAGTATCTGCCGCTTGAACAGCTCGCCATCAGCCCGCAATGCGGCTTTGCCTCGGACGTGGTCGGAAACCTGATCAGCGAGGATCACCAGAAGCGAAAGCTGGAAATCGTCGTCGAGACCGCGCGTCAGGTTTGGGGATGAGAAAGGAGGAGTGCGATGAAAGCGCCGCTTCCGGTTCTTCCCACCTCGGTTGTGGGAAGCCACGCGAAAATGGGGTGGTGGTATCTCGTCCGCCAGGAAGCGGAAGCGGGCCGGCTTGACTCAAGGGATCTCACCGAGGCGCTCGATACGGCGACGGACATCGCCATCCTGGATCAGGAGCGGGCGGGCGTGGACGTCATCACGGACGGCGAGATGCGCCGCCTTGGCGCCTTCTATCGCACCTATTTGCGCAGGATCCAGGGCATCCACATGCTGGCGCCGGAGAAAGCCTTGGGCGATGCGGGCTATCACACGCGCGAGATCTATGAGGTGATGGGAAAAATCAGCGCGCCCGATGGGCTAGGCGTCGTCGAGGAGTTCACCTACCTGAAAGCGCATACCCAAAAGCCCGTCAAAGCGACCTGCACCGGTCCGACGACGTTTGCCGCGGGCACGCGCGTCAAGGGAGGCTACCGAGACCAGAAAGATCTCGCTTGGGACTTCGTTGCCATCATCAATAAAGAGCTCAAGGCCCTGGCAGCGGCCGGAGCCGATTTTATCCAGGTCGATGAGCCCGCTTTCAGCGAGATCCATCGCGACGGAAAAGAACTGGCGGAGATCTTCAACGCGACCGTGGACGGCGTTAGGGCCAAACTTGCAATGCACATCTGCTTCGGGAATCACCGCGGCCGCCCGTTGGTGAAAAGGACGTACCGCAAATTATTCCCCGGCGTTCTCGATGCAAAGGCCGACCAGTTGGTTCTGGAGTTCGCGAATCGGGAGATGGCGGAGATCGACGTCGGAAAAGAGATCGGCTCCCATAAAGAGCTCGGCGCCGGACTGGTCGACCAGAAGTCATTTTATGTCGAAACCCCCGGCGCTGGATCGCGCTTCCCAAGCTCAAAGCCATGGTCGAGGGGACGAAGATCGTGCGGCGCGAGCTGGGTGTTAGGGGCTGAAGTGCCTGGCGTTGAGGCGCTTAACGAGCCTGTTGAAAAAGCACTAACCACTAAAAAAAGTGTCGAAATTGGGGGGACCCAAATGGTCTCCCGGTCCGAGGTCGTCCCTTAAATGCCAAATACGGAGGTCGTTTTTTTGTGTAAATTTTTCGCTCTGCCTTTTTCTACAGGCTCAACGATCAAGCTGAGGATTCGGCTTGGCTCCGCACCGATATCCTCCAGCG
>JACPFH010000478.1 GCA_016183075.1 Deltaproteobacteria bacterium
CGACCATGCGCCGGCCGCCGATGTCCATCAGGTAGGGTTGGTCGTCGTTGTTCCAGTCGCAAACGTACTCGCTTCCCTCCTCGGCGAAGTACTCCAGCGAATTCCAGGTTTCCATCATCCCCGACCCGAGCCAGCCCCTGGGCCGCCTGCCCGTCGCCTTGGCGACGCGGGCCAGCGAATCGTGGATGACCCGGCGCTCGGTCTCGGGCGGGATGTCGCTCAGCCGGCGCGAATTGGACTGGCCGTGGCCGAGGAATTCCCAGCCCAGCGCCACCGCGTCTTCGACGATTTGGGGATAGTCGTCGCAGACCTCGGAATTGAGCGACGCCGTGGCACGGACGGCGCGCCTGGATAGCACCTCCATAATCCTGAATATGCCTACGCGCGCTCCGTAATCACGCAGCGACCAGGCCGGCACGTCGGGAATCTTGCCGCTGCCGGTCGGCACGGGCTCGTTCAGGGCGAACACCTCGATGTTTGGGCACACCCAGACGGCCACACGCGCGCCGCTCGGCCATTTCAGCTTTGGGCGGCGATTGATCGGGGTATAAGGGAAGGGGCCATAGCGCCGGGGTTCCATGTCGAATTACCTCCTTCGGTCTGCGGTTTCATAAAGTTGCGTCACAAGGTCTGATAGCACTGATCGTCCCAGCAAAGTTATATTCGCGTAAATTAGGGCATATTGAGGGCGGGCGTCAAGCGAGCATTGTGGCGATCGTGAAGGCTGTCCGATAAGGACCGGCATAAGGGGTTGGGGGTCGTTTCTTGACAGGGAGGCCATGCGCGCGATAGAAGCGGTGATCCAACTTTTGGCCCAAACGGAACGGGTCGACCATTTGTGCAGAAAGGAGATGGGAACAATGTCTAAGATGGCTTTGTGGCTGGCCGCAGTAGTCACGATCCTTGCCGGCGACGCTGAGTTTGCGCGCGCTTCTTCGCACGACTTTTTCAAGGGGAAGACTGTCCGCATCATTGTGGGATTCACGGCCGGCGGGGCTTTTGATGCCTACGCTCGCACCCTTGCTAGGCATTTAGGCAGGCACATTCCCGGGAATCCCACGTTTATAGTGGAGAACATGCCGGGCGCAGGAACCTTGGTCGCTGCTAACCATGTCTACAAGGTCGCCAAACCCGACGGTCTCACGATCGGTAATTTTATAGGGGGCATTGTCATGGGGCAGGTTCTGGGACGGCCCGGGATCGAGTTTGATGCCTTGAGGTTTGAGTATGTTGGCGCCCCTATGAAGGACAGCCCGGTCTGTGCCTTCAGCAAGGCAAGTGGTATCACGAGCATGGAGAAATGGATGGCCTCGAAGGCACCGGTCAAAGTGGGAGCTACCGGTCCGGGGGCTACCACCCATGACGTCCCCTTGATTTTAAGGGCGACGCTTGGTCTTCCGGTTCAAATGGTTGCGGGCTATAAAGGCCCGACCGAGATAGTCCTGGCAGTTGAAGGGGGCGAGCTTACCGGAGTCTGCAACGCATGGGAATCGCTCAGGGTGACCTCGATCCGTGCGATAGAAGCGGGCGATCTCGTGGTCGTGGTGCAGGCGATTCCCCACGCCCACCCGGAGCTGCCGAGAGTCCCGCGGGCCATCAACCTGGCTAAGACCGACGAGGCGCGCCAGTTGATCCAGACAGGTATCCACGACATCACCGCCATCATCCGCCCTTACGTGCTTCCTCCCGGCACGCCCAAGGAGCGGGTGCAGGTGCTGCGCGCGGCCTTTGTGGATACGCTGAAGGATGCGCAATTTGTGGCCGACGCTAAGAAGTCCAAATTGGACATCGATCCGCTGACCGGAGAGGAGCTGGAGAGAACGGTGGGCAGGCTTCTAAGGATGAATCCTGCCACGCTGGCAAAATTGAAGGAGGTTGTGAAATAGATCCAGGAAGTTGGCGCGACAGGCGGGGAGATCGTGACTGACAAGGGATCTTGGGGATTTATGAGGTGACGTTTCATGTCCTTGTTACTCAGACGTGGCACCATCGTTACCATGAACGACCGCAAGGAGGGGCTTTCCGACCATGACCTGCTCCTGGAAGGCGGGCGGATTGCGCGGATAGCGCCAGCCGGGTCGATTATGAAAGGAGAGGGTGCGGAGGAATTATCCTGTGACGGGAAAATCATCATCCCGGGGCTCGTAAGCGCGCACACACATCTTTCCGGAATATTTCAAAGAAGTTTGTGGGATGAGACCTCGTTCGAATCGTGGTCTGCGAAAACTTTCGCGATGGACAACCTGGCCAATCTCTCGCCCGAGGAAATTTATCTCCTTCACTGTGCGGCCTGCATCGAATTGCTTCGCCACGGCGTCAGCACGGCTTTGGATATGTTCAACTCCTATCCGATTCATGCATTGGATAAGGTCGAGGCGGCCTGTAAGGCTCTTTTGGACACGGGGATGAGAGGCGTCATGGCGTATTCGCTCCGGGACCAGTCTCCGGACAATAAGGGGGTAACTGTCCAGTCAACAAGCGCCGAGGATGTCGCTCGCACAGCCCGAGCCGCTGCGGAAAGGGTGAGCCGGCTCGGTCCGCGACTTGGGTTCATGCTGGCGCCTTCAGCGCCTCAAAGGTGCAGCGACAAGTTGCTGGGTCTGTGCGCGAAGCTTGCACAGGAGCTCGGCGTCGGGATTCACACGCATCTTGCCGAGGCGAAACGCCATGCGGCAATCGGAAGGGCCATTTACGGAGAGCCCATCGTCAAGCATCTTGAACGGATAGGGTTCCTTAATTCCGGCTTGTCGGTGGCGCATTCGGTTTGGCTCGACGATGAGGAGATCGGTCTCTTGAGTAAGTACGGCGTCAAAGTGGTTCATAATCCAGCAAGTAACATGAGGTTGGGCAGCGGGGTCGCCCGCGTGAAGGAAATGATCCGCTCAGGTCTGTGCGTGGGGCTGGGCACCGACAGCGCGAACGCGGGAACCCTATACTCGATCTTTGAGCAGATGAAGCTGGCCGTGCTTGTGCCGCGGTGTGTCTGGCCGCCGGAAAATTGGGTTTCGCCGGACGAAGCGTTGGAAATGGCGACTATCGGAGGCGGGCGGGCGCTGCTGTTAGACCGGCT
Source organism: Deltaproteobacteria bacterium (assembly GCA_016183075.1). Taxonomy (GTDB): domain Bacteria; phylum Desulfobacterota; class Binatia; order UBA9968; family UBA9968; genus 2-12-FULL-57-22. The sequence continues at coordinate 3,071 of JACPFH010000478.1, forward strand.
CATAGGATCGATCGAGGAAGGAAAGAGGGCGGATCTAGTCATTCTGAACCCTGCCTTGTCCCTTTCGCCGTTGAACAATTTAGTGAACCAGTTGGTCTTTGCTGAAAATGGCGATTCGGTCGAAACCGTTCTTGTGGACGGGAAACCTATACTGTTGCAAAGGCGTATCCAGACGGTCGATGAAGAAGACATCCTCGATCAGGTTTCTTCACTGAAAACGAGAATCCGCGAGACACAAGCTGCGGTCCTAGCACGGCCGTCTTAGATTGCAAGGGATCCTTTGAGATGGAGACTTAGTGCGAGGGGTGCCGAAGTTGAATATGCGCTACGTTGTAGGGGTCGACATTGGTGGAACTTTTACCGACTGCGTTGTGGTCGATGAAGCAGGGGAAGTTTCCTTGGGAAAGTCATTGTCGACTCCCGATGATTTCGCGGTCGGGGCCGTCGATGCGGTGCGGGACGCCGCTAGAAACATCGGTTTGAATGACGAGGCGGAACTCATCCGCTCGGCAAGGTTTTTCTTTCATGCCTGCACGATCGGCGACAATACACTGATCACCCGAACCGGCGCGAAGACCGCCCTTGTAACGACGAAGGGATTTGGAGATGCGGTCCTGATGATGCGGGGCCTGGTTACACAGGGGTTGACCCCTACCGAGGCGGCTCATATATCCGCGTTGTGCAAGCCCGAGCCTTTTGTTTCTCGACCTTTCATAGAAGAGGTCGCAGAGCGCGTCGATTATAAAGGATCGATTCTTTTTCCCCTCGATACAAGGGAAGCTGAAGAGATCGTCGAGAGACTGATCGAAAAAAAAATAGAGTCCGTCGGTGTCTGTCTTCTCTGGTCTGTCGCAAACGATTGTCATGAGGCAGCTCTGGCGGACATGTTTCGCAAGAAGTGCCCGTCCGTTTTCGTGACTTTGTCAAGCGAGGTCGCGCCTTTTATTGGTGAGTACGAACGGACAGCAACCACCGTTTTTAACTCGTACATCGGACCGAAGATCTCTGCGTATCTTCAGAATCTTCGGACGGCCTTAAGGGAGAAGGGGCTCGGTGGAGAGCCCTTGATCATGCAGGCCTACGGCGGGGTTCTGGGGATTGAGGCCACGTGTAAGAACGCTGTCGGGACGATTGAGTCCGGACCCGCAGCGGGGGTAGTGGGCAGCCAGTTTTTGGGCGGTCTCATCGCCAAGAAAAACATATTGGCTACGGACATGGGCGGAACTACGTTTAAGGTCAGTGTGATTCGCGATGGTGTTATAGAGCGGGAGTACAAGCCTGTCATACAGCGTCACAGTATTCTGTCGAGTAAGATCTGGGTCGAGTCCATAGGCGCGGGCGGGGGCAGTATTGCCTGGATAGATCCTGAAACGGGGCTTCTCAAGGTAGGACCCCAAGGGGCGGGGGCCAAGCCCGGTCCCGTATGCTATGGCCTGGGCGGCGCTGATCCGACGGTTTCGGATGCCGATCTCGTTTTAGGGTATCTCAATGAAAATTACTTCTTGGGTGGCAGGATGCGGTTGGATAAAGCCGCCGCTCACCAGGCCATTCGTGAGAAGATCGCCGGGCCGCGCGGTGTGGACGAGGTCGAGGCAGCCAGCGGCATCTACCGAATTGCGAATTCGCACATGAGTGACCTGATCAGGAAGGCGACAGTAGAAAAAGGGCATGATCCGAGGAACTTTGTTCTTTTCGCGTTCGGGGGCGCCGGCCCGGTACACGCTAGCCGATATGCGGCCGAGCTGTGCATCGGGGAAGTCATCATCCCGGTAACGGCATCCGTGCACGGGGCTACGCAATTTTGCGACGCTCGTCGAGAGAGCGGTGACGGATCTTCGAGCGGCGGGATTCGGCGATGGAGATGTTCGCATCACAAGAAGCCTGGATATGCGGTATCGGTATCAGGTCCACGAGCTAACGGTGCCTTTCCCTACCGGGACATCCGCGATCACGGAAAACGACGTAGAGGAAGTGGCCAGTCGTTTCGATGAGCTTTATGAAAAAGCATATGGGAAAGGCTCCGGGTACCGGGAAGCAGGAAAAGAGATTCTGACCTTTAGAGTGACGGCTGTCGGGGTGTTGCAAAAGCCGAAGATTAAATCCGCCTCGATTACCAACGGTGCTGACCCGGATGTCGCTGTAAAGGGGACAAGGGAAGTTTATTTTGAGGAGCGGAGAGATTTCGTCTCGACCAACATCTATGATTTCGAAAGACTCGTGCCGGGAACGGAGTTCTCCGGTCCGGGGATTATCGAGACCCCTGTGACCACTGTAGTCGTGAATCCCAACGACCGCGCGATGATCGACGAGTTTCTCAACGTGAGGATTCTCGCCGGGGGGTAGGAGCCAACCGAGATGTCAGTTTCGGCCAGCGTTGATCCGGTCACGTTTGAAATTCTGTCCCACAGGCTGCACCAGATCACCCTCGAGATGGGGACAACCCTGGAAAGAGTGGGAGGGACGGTCAACACGACGCAGATGCACGACTACATGGCCGCCCTTTATCTGCCCAATGGGGATGTCCTGTCGGCCGGGGAATCTATGGCCCGGCATGCCGCTTGCGCGGGGTTCGCGGTGAAGAGGATCATAGAGAGATTCGAGAAGGACGGAGGCATTTTCTCTGACGATATCTTTCTGCTCAATGATCCCTACCTCGCGGCTATACACCAGTCGGACATTTACATGGTGTCGCCGATACACTACAGGGACCAACTCATGGGCTGGAGCGCGACCTTCGTTCACGTTATGGACATCGGGGCGATGTCTCCCGGCGGAAATTCTCCTGGAGCCACGGAGATCTGCCAGGAGGGACTGAGAATCCCGGGACTCAAATTGGTCGAAAGGGGAACGCTCAGGCAAGACGTCTTCGACACGCTCATCAATATGACGCGCCAGCCGGTAATGGTGGGGCTGGACCTGAAGTGTGAAATCGCGGCTAATAATGTCGCGAAGGCAAGAATGCGGGAAATGTTGGAACAGTATGGGCCAGAGTTAATTACCTCTGTCTCCTGCGAAATGATCCGTTACTCGGAGTCCATCTTAAAAAGAAGGATTCAGGAAATCCCGGACGGCGTCTGGACGGACAGCGGTGCCATCCAGACCGACGAAACGTGGAATGTGGTTTTGACGCTCCGAAAAAAAGGCGATCGTCTGATTTTCGATTTTACCGGGAGCGATCCACAGGCTAAAAGGGGGATTAACCTTCCCTATCATGCGACACTGGGCGCCTGCTTTGAAGCGGTTCTCACCACGCTGGGCTACGATCTTCCGAGGAATCACGGGGCTTCCCGTCCGATAGAGGTCATCGCCCCGGAGGGCACAGTGGTCAACGTTCGATACCCCGGGCCGGTTTCCTTGAACACGACATCCGGGATGAAAACCGTCCAGTATCTGTCAAGCTCAGTCTTGATGCAGATGCTGGCAACCAGTGAAAAGTGGCAGCAGGAAGTCATGGCCCTCAGCCTCGGTTTTCGGCTTGCCAGGCATGCCGGAGTTAACCAGTATCACAGGTATTATGTTTCTACGTTATTGGACCTCAGCGGGGCCGGCGCGACCGCCACTAGGGACGGGATGGACAGCGGAGGATATCTGACCGCTCATAATGTGGAGTGGATCGAATCGAATTTCCCCTTGTTCTATCTGTTCCGGAGTCACATCAAGGATGGTGGCGGGGCCGGGAAGTTCGTCGGTGGATCGGGGGCGGAGGCGGCCCTCGCCCTTCATGATGCGCCGGAAGGTAAAATCAGAATTATCGCCTTCGGCGTTGCGGGACTAAGAAACTCGGGACAGGGAATGTTTGGTGGCTACCCGGCCGCGCCCAGTTTGCTTGTGCTTCTGGAAGATACCAAGGTGCGGGATTTCATCGAAACCCATAGGTATCCGAAGAATCTAGCGGACCTAGGGGGACGGCGGAAATTGTTGCCGTATTGCGAGTTCGATCTCAAGGCGGACGATGTGGTTTATATAAGATCCGCGAGCGGCGGCGGGTACGGTGATCCGCTTGAAAGGGATCCCAAATTGGTCGCCGAAGCCTTTAGAAACGGGCTGATTTCCAAGGAAACTGTCGAAGGAATCTATGGAGTCATACTGGACGAGAGCACCCTTACGCCGAACTTACCCGCGACTCAAGATCTTCGACTGAGGCTTAAGCAAGAAAGGTCCGCGGGGACGGGATGAATCATCCGCTGCGGGAGAACCTGGAAGTTTATACCAGTACGGAAGGCGCATGGATTCGGTGCACCAAGTGCTCTCATGTCCTCTGTCCGGCGGGAGAGAATTGGAGAAATCGCTGCGTAAGAAAACTGCTACCGCCTACGAAAAGCGGGCCTCTAATGAAAGACCTGGTAGGCCAGTTTCTGCTTGAGCAGCTCTACTGCCCCGGCTGCGCGGCCTTGCTCAACACGGAGTTGGTGGAGGAAATGAAACATGGAGAAGAAGGGCGGCCCTAATAAACCCAGGCCCAAGGCCGTCAGCTTAGAGGCTCGCGCCACGGCTATTGTGGTGCTCGATTTAAGCGCGCGCTGTCAGGATCCCAAGGAGGTTTGCTCGAAGTTGATGAAGCCCGTAGGCGACTTTCTGGAACGGGCCAGAGGCCGTCAGGTGCCGATCATCTACACGGTTTCTGCCCACACGCGAGGCACCTCCATGCAGGAGGTGGCGTCGCCGCTGAAGCGTCGGGATACCGAGCCCGTCATCTATCCCGATTCATTCGACAAATTTTTTGGCGGCGAGCTGCAGACATTCCTCACGGAGAGAGGCGTAAAGAATCTGGTGGTTGTCGGGTCCCTCACAAACGTAGCGGTGCTTTACACCAGCTCCAGCGCGGCCCGTGTTTATGGCTACCGGGTCATTCTCCCGCTAGACGGCGTGAATGCTCACTCTAAGTACGAACACGAATACGCGATTCATCAATTGACCATACTCCCGCGAGACACAAATAAGCAGTTTCACTTCACCAAGCTTGCCGCAATCAGCTTCCGTAAGGAGAGAGGCTGATCAGAGTCCTGTATCGACGCGGCGGCTTAGAAACTCGTGAAATCTGCAGAACCCCACGTGCGTCGATCATAAAAGAGACTGCCGGCTTCAAAAAACGGAGGTAGAAAGGAAGCTCTATGGCTAACGAAGTGGATTTGGTTGTCAAAGGAGGGAAAATCGTCACTCCTGACGCGGTGTTTGCAGGGTCCATCGCGATAGAAAACGGAAAGATCGTTGCCATCGCCGAGGACAAGAACTGCCCTCCCGGGAAGAAAACCGTGAATGCAACCGGCAAGTACGTCATGCCGGGCGTCGTGGATCCTGAATGCCACCTGGGACATGCGCGCCTGCTGGAGGAAGACCTGAAGAGCGAGACAAAGGCGGCGATTGCAACGGGCGTAACCACCTGGGGGATGCAGCTAAGCTCGACGGTGGTTCGTAAGGCAATAACAAAATTTGAAAAACCGGAAGA
>JACPFH010000479.1 GCA_016183075.1 Deltaproteobacteria bacterium
AGACCGCCGGGCACATCGACGGCTCCGATCAAAAGATTGATCTGTGCCACGCTCATACCGTTGAGCATGCCGTGCTTGTGAGCCGAGATCCCCCGATACCAGCAGGCGGCCGCCGGGCGAAAGGGAAAATCATGCCCCTCTATGCGGATCGTGGCGCCCAGGCACGCAGCCTCTACAAGCTCCCTTGCCACACGCCGGATCGTTTCCGCCGGGATGGTGGTGATCTGCGACGCCCTCTCCGGGTCGTAGGAGCGCAGGTGTTCTTTAAAGAGCTGGAAGGCGGGCGCTGCCTTGACACCCTCGAGTTGAAAGCTCCCCTCAAGAGCGGCGTCCGTGGGCTCGACAGCGTCAAGGGTGCCGGCACGGCCATGGAGCGCGTCCCAGACGAGGGGTCTTCCATCCTTTGGGTCCCGAAGATAGTGTCCATCCGGACGCACAAGGTATGCGCTGTTGGTGTATTTCTGCAGGTAAGGCGCGTCGTAGAGGCCCAGATCGTTTACAAGCACGTTCATCAAGGAAAGGGCGAAGGCGGTATCGGTGCCGGGGCGTATAGGAATCCACTCGTCCGCCTTGGAGGCTGCATAGGTACAGACGGGGTCGATCACGACCAGTTTCATCCCGCGCATCCGAGCCTCTGCCATCTCTCGCGCCAGACCCATCGCATTTTGCTGCGCAACAAAACCATGGGAGCTGCCGAATAGCAGCAGGTAGTTGCAGAGCCTGAGATCGGGGTGAACGTCGTTCGAGCCGGTGATCGTGTACGCGACAGGATGCACGCCGTTGCCGCAAAAGAAACCGGCGGAAGGATTGGTGACGTTCGGACTGCCGAAGGCGGCCATGAAGGCGCGCAACGAAAAGTAGGAGCACCGGTCAAATGTGGCCGCCACCAGGGTGCGGGGATCCTTGGAACGCGCCGCGCGGAGCTTCCCCACCAGCAGATCCATAGCCTCTTCCCATGAGATCTGCTTCCACTTCGGATCCACCCCGATTCCCTTCTGAGAGTTGGTGCGAAGGAGCGGGCTCGTGATTCGATGGGGATTATAAAGGTTCATAAGACCTGCGTTCCCTTTGGCGCAGACCTTACCGTAGTTAGGTGGGGCCTCGGGGATACCCTCGATCTTGACGGCCACTCCGTTGACCCGATGCACCCGAACGGTGCAGACGTTGTAACACATGTCACAGGCGGTGGGGACCCAAACGTCTTCCCAGATTCCGGCTGCAGGTTGCGTATCTGCCATGGCTTATCCTTTCGTTAAAGACGCTCGCCTCGCTCGCTTCAGCCGCCCATCAGCGGGGGGCCCAAGACTACGATCTCCACGTGACTCTCAGAACCATCGCTGAGTTTGGCCGCGAGCCCGCCGCAGGCCAGGGCGTTGCGGCCATTGATGAGTACGGTTGCATGGGCTGCCAGCTCCCCGTTCTCGAGTAGGCGTTCCTCTAAGTCATGGCCATAACGGACTGCGAGCTCCTGGAGCAAGCCGCGTAAGGTGGATTCTTGCGGGAGCAGAAATGCTTCCTCGCGGCGCCCTACCAACCGCTGGATGAGACCTACGAACGTTACCCTTACCTCAACCACGGGGCCTGTCTTTTCTGTTGCCGATGTTCAGAGCGTCTAGGAGCATTGGTTATGGATACAACCGGGAGCCGCAAGAAGCATGCCACTGGCCAGCGCTCTAATACGGGATCAATTTTCTGACCCTCAAGACTCGAGCCTGCTACTCATTCTTAGCGATGGGAAGAAGGGGGGGTGTATTTCCAAAAGGTGCAAAAAATACTACGCCCACACTCTTTTTCCTATCACTAACGTTCAAATCCCTTGAATTCCTTCAGCATCTTGTCGAGGTCGATCCGGTCAAGGACTTCTTGCGGCACTCTGGCCCTCGGCGGGTAAGGGATCGGCGGCGCCGGCTTGGTAGCATCCACAATTAGCGCGGAGATCATAACGGGAGTCTTGGTGCCGTCAGGGTGAAACTCATAGCCGACGGGATTCAATCCTCCGGGACCAGCCAATCTGGGAAGCAGCGTCAGGTCTCTCTCCATATAACAGCGAGTTCCGATAGCCCAGAGGACCTCGGCATCATTGAAGACATCAATGTCATCATCTACGACCACGACCGTTTTCAGATTAAATGGCTCGACATTAAGGGCTGCCATGGCGGCTCTTTTTACATCCATTTCCGTTTCTTTTTTTATCGAGATGTAGCAGTACATGCGCCCATGGCTGGGAATATTTACGTTCTTCACCCCCGGCACATATTGTTTGATGGTACGGTAGATGACTCCCATTCGTGGAAGACTGCCTAAAACCGTGTGCTCTCGATTGGAGCTGAAAACGTCGTAGTAGATAGCGTCCCTGCGCATCGTTATGGCCGTGACGTTTATGAAAGGCTTGTCTCCTTCAGCCACGTATGTACCTGGCCACTCGGCAAAGGGCCCTTCGAAGGCTCGTTCTCCCGGAGGGATCTTGCCTTCAATGACGATCTCCGCCCTGGCGGGCACGGGCAAATCGACCGTCTCAGCAGGGACCACTTCAAGGGGCTCGCCCAGAAGGGCTCCGGCCTCTTCCAATTCTCCTCCTATGCCGGGGAGCGTGGAAACGGCGGCCATAACGTAGGCCGGGTGGTGGCCAATCGCAATGGCCACCTCCATCTCCCTTCCCAGCTCTTCATACTTCCGCCGAATATGAGCCCCGTGATGCGTGTCCCACATCCAGACGCCCAACTGCTGCTCCTTTTGCACCTGAATCCGGTACATCCCAACATTCAGCGCGCCACTATCGGGATCTTTGCAGATCAAAGTATCTCCGGTGATATAGGGGCCGGCGTCAAACTCGTTGTGAGTGGGAACCGGCAAGACTGACATCCTGGCCTCGTTTCCCTTGAGAATGATTTCCTTCACCGCCGCCTTTGATCTTTCCACAATTTTGGGCGGGATCTTGGCAGAAGGACGGTTGGCGTAATCTGGAACCATGCTCGCCATTGTTGTGCCGAGAGCCAAAGCCAACCGCTCATAGCTGGCAGTGAGGTTAATAATAACGGGCAACCTGGAACCTCGGACCTTGCGGCACAAGACCGCAGGGAAACGATTCTGGCTAGCTAGCTTAGAGGCTATTCCCGTGATCCCGAACTTAGGATCGACCTCTTCATCCACTACCAAAATCTCGCCAGGACGGTCTCTGACTACCTGATCAATGAAGGTTCTCATATCCTTGGCCATTTCGTGCCCTCCTTGCTTTGGGCGGTGCCCAATATAAGTCCTGACTTAGAGTCAAATCAAGGTTAACCCTCTGCCATCTCGGTTTTAGTGCCTCCTCTGGGGACGGTTGAAACCCCACGTCTTCAGACGAAGTGAAAGTCCGTCATGCCCGCGCAGGCGGGCATCCAGGTTGTTCTGGGGAAGAACTGGATTCCCGCTTTCGCGGGAATGACGGCAGGGGACCGTTGCAGTCGGCTTCAGGCCGACAGCGCCTAAACACCTCGGCTTGTAGCCGAGGGTAGTTTAGTTGACAGAGTCGAACTGGGACAGGCGAGGAACAAAACGACTTTGCCCATTGATCACTGAGAAAGTTGTCGCCTCTGTTTATTGGCGATAATTGGCTTGACAATCGGCCTCTACGTACCTGACAATCAGTCAATTTTTAAGCTTATTCGGGATGGATGCGGTTGGTAACAGGCCGCCGGGAGAACCAAGTTCGCTGACAAGTTAGCCCACGGGTCGCGATGAGCGATTCTTGGGGAAGGAGGACTCAGTGCTTAAGGGTTCGTGTCTTTGTGGTGGTATCCGGTACGAAATCGACGGAGTTTTGGAGAATATAACCAACTGCCACTGTACTCAGTGTCGCAAGGCGTCGGGCGCCTCCTTCGCCATCAGCGCTCCGGTTCCGGCGAATTCTTTTCGTATCGTCGCAGGGGCTGAGCTGCTCAAGGATTGGGAATCTTCTCCTGGTACGCGGCGATGCTTCTGCGGGCGGTGCGGCGCGCCGATCGTGAAGCGATACGATGCGAAGCCGGAAATCGTTCGCCTTCGCCCGGGAACTCTGGATACGGATCCCGGAGTTAAGCCTTCGAAACATATCTTCGTCGGTTCGAAGGCGCCATGGGTGGACATCACGGACGGTTTGCCCACGTTCGAGACATGGCCTAAGTAAGGCGGGGGGCTCGGACTTTTTCCTGCGAAAGCCAGTCGGTTTCTTGACTTACTAGACGCACAATGTAAGATATTTCCTGTTCGGAGGATTTATATGGAAACGGCTTATGTGACGAGCAAGGGACAGTTGGTTGTGCCTGCGCGGCTCCGGCGGAAGTACGGCATCAAGCCGGGGACCAGGATCTGCTTTGTCGAGCGTAACCACGAAATTATTTTCCAGCCCGTCACCAAAGAGTACATCCGGAGCGTCTGCGGAATGCTTAAAAGCGACACTTCGATGACCAAAGCGTTGCTAGAAGAAAGGGCGCGGGACAAGGAGCGGGAGGAAGCCAAGTTTGAAAAATTCCGTGCTCGATAGCTACGCTGTTCTGACCTTCCTGTTTCAAGAGTCGGGACATGAAGCGGTTGTGGCGCTATTGGAAAAGGCAGCCGCAGCAGATCAGGCAGTTTTAATCGTAGCTCCAAACTGGGCTGAGGTTCGTTACCAAGTAGAGAGGAAGGTAGGCCTCTCCCGGTGGGAGGAAGCGCGCACTAAGCTCCTAGGGCTGCCCATTGAGATTGTTGCGGCCGACCAAGACTTGGCCGAATTAGCTGGTGAATTCAAGGCCGGTAAGAGAATGTCCCTCGCCGACTGTTTCTGCGCCGCACTTGCCAAGCAGAAGAAGGCCGATCTATATACCGGCGATCCAGAGTTTAAGGCTGTCGAGAATAACATAAAGATCATATGGCTGTAGTGGACGGAGCACTTATCCCACTCTCCACATATAACCAGATCATTTAAAAGGCTTTCTTACCTTGGCACCGAGGCAATGTGCACCCTCTGCCTCGGAACCAACCCAACGCGACGTTGACAAGGTCTCTCCGGGTGCGGTAAACAGCGCAAGGAGGTAGCGTTCATGGTCACTGTTGTCCATGTCGTCAATCAGTTCTTTGCCGGTATGGGGGGCGAGGACAAGGCCGGAGTGCCTGTCGGAGTAGTCGAGGGCGCAACCGGCGCGGCGCGCGGCTTGCAGAGCCAGCTCGGTGAGAGGGCTACGGTAGTCGCCACGATTTATTTTGGCGACAACTACTTTCACGAGCACATCGACGAGGCCAAGGCTCAAATTCTCAAAGAAATCGGCTCGCGCCGGCCCGACGTGGTCGTCGCCGGCCCTGCCTTCAACTCGGGGCGCTACGGGGTGAGCTGTGTGGAGATTTGTCACGCTGTCGCCGATAGTTTCGGAATCCCGTGCGTCACGGCGATGCACGAGGAGAATCCCGCGGTCGATACCTATCGGGAGTACCGCGATCCCAAGGTCTTTTTGCTTCCCACCAAAGCGACGGCCGCGGGAATGAGTGAGGCATTGATAGTGATGGCTAGGTTGGCGTGCCGGCTTGGGAGCGGTGAGGAATTGGGACCGGCGCGAGAAGAAGGCTATGTCCCTCGGGGCATTCGCCGGCTCGAGCGGAGCGATCGGCCCGGCGTGGAGCGGGCCATCGATTTGCTTCTCAAACGGCTGCGCAATGAGCCTTTCGTAACTGAAATTCCGGTGCAGATCTGGGATCGCGCCGTGCCGGCGGCGCCGCTCGCTCCCGGCAGGAATGCAACCGTCGCCGTGATTACGACGAGCGGGGTGGTGCCGTGGGGCAATCCGGACCGCTTCAAGACCTACCGGAATACGTTTTGGCGGAAATACAATATTTCGGAATTGAAAATGCTGGAGCGAGGAAAGTGGGAGGCAGTTCACGGCGGTTACAACGTGGCCTTTATGAATCAGAACCCGCATTACGGATTGCCTCTGGACGCGCTGCGCGCGCTCGAATCCGACGGAGGATTTCGCCTCTACCACAGCTACTACGTCGTTCCGGGGAACCAGGGATCGCCCTCGGTCATGCAGCGCATCGGGCAAGAGATTTCTGCCGATCTCAAGAAGGAGCAGGTGGACGGTGTGCTCCTGGTGGCGACCTGAGGGACGTGCAGTCGCAGCGGTGCTGTGATTACCAAGGAAATCGATCGAGCGGGATTGCCGGTAGCGATTATCAGCGCCATGTATCCGATCGCGGAGCAGGTTGGAGCCAGCCGCATTGTCAAAGCCGTGAGCATTCCGCATCCCTGCGGTGATCCCAATCTGCCCTCCGAGGCCGATGCTCGTCTGAGACGCGAGATCGTGGAGACCGCGCTCAAGGCCATCCACGCGGAGGTCAAGCAACCCACGTTGTTCTATCCGAACATTTCCGTGTCCGTGTGATAGGAGAGCGGATGGATTATAGCGGCAAAGACGGGATCGATTCCCCGCTACTGTATTATGTTCCCGAGGCCCGGGCCGTGGTGAGCACTGGGAGCCGTGATCGTTGGGTGGAACTGCCGGCGCCGGAGAAAGTCATCGGCCCGTACGAGGAGATCCGCGTGCTCAGCTATCCCGGGGCGCCCTTGACGCCCGCAACCGGCGCTCTGACATTCGATGCGCGCGATATGGTGATCGGCGGCGTCGACAACTGGGGCCGGCAGTCGTGGACGTGTATGACCTATTAGTCAGGTTGGGGGGTGGGGCGGCTTCAGTCTCTCTCGCCTGAGATCAAGGTTTTCAATACTGCAAGACACTACGCGTCTCGGATTGGGACGCTGGAGATCGGCTGCTGCATTGAGGCCGTCGTTGGGGTCTTTTTTTGAGTACGAGCTTCCGGCCGGATGGATGTCGTTCACACTTGGGATGATGAGCTTTCGCGACATGGGAAGGGTTGATCTTCCCGTGTCGATCAAGAGATCGTCGTAAACCCGACAATGGAGATACTGTACTGATGATAGCAGGAGTGAGAACCGCACAGATCGATCCTGTACGTTACGAGATGTTTTTGCACCGGCTGTGGGCGATCGGGGAAGAGGGGCGCATGACGCTGCAGCGGGTGACCGCCTCGCCCATCGTCTCCCAGGGGGGCGAGTGTATGAGCTCGTTCTACGACGAGGCGGGCACCATGGTGCTGGCCTGCTCGGGCCACCTGAGATTTGCCGCCGCCACCT
>JACPFH010000480.1 GCA_016183075.1 Deltaproteobacteria bacterium
GAGCCCCGAAGCCCTAATTTGGGTGCAAACGCCTTTCTCTAATCGTTGGACTTGGCACGGGTGCGTGTGGTAGCGCTGAGGTTGTGTGAAGCCGAGGTTCTTCTACGGTTGGTACATCGTGGCGGTTGGCTTTCTCGCCAACGTGGCCGCCGCTTTCTCCCTGGCGAGCACTCTCAGCGTTTTCCTCAAACCTCTCACCGAGGATCTGGGCGTTTCCCGCGGGGTCTTCTCGCTCCTCCGCTCCGGAGAAGGTTTGATCGCGGCCAGCATGGCGCCGGTAATCGGATCCCTTGTTGACCGCCATGGGGCCCGCTGGCTCATGGCTCTGGGTGCGGTCGTGGTGGGTACGGGATATGTCCTCCTGAGCCAGGTGCAAGCTTTCTGGCAGTTCCTGCTTGTGCGCTGGGGCCTGGTCAGGGGATAGGTTTTGCCAAGGTGGGCATGCCTCTAATTGCGGCTTCGCTGCTGGTCTGGCTTGGATGGCGTCAGACCTGGGCGGTGTTCGGTCTGATGACGCTAGCGTTGGTTGTGGGACCGGCCCTGTTATTTGTTCGGCGGAGCCCCGAGGACATGGGGCTTCATCCCGACGGCGGGCAGAGTTCCTTCCATCCGAACCCTTCGCGCGCAATGCGGGAAAGAGCACGTTCCTCTGCAACGCGGCCCGTGACCGACGAGGCGGTATGGACCCGCAAAGAAGCGGCACGCACGCTGACTTTTTGGTTGGTTGTCATTATTTTCGGCATCTCGAGTGTCGGCGTTACCGGATTGAACCTCCATGTTTTTGCCTACGTCAGCGACATCGGCCATTCAGAAGTCGTCGCCGCGACGGTCATGAGCGTGATTGCGCTCATGCAACTTGCTTCGCCTCTGTTATGGGGGCTTCTCGCCGAGCGGATCGATGTGCGCGACGCAACGATGATCAAGTTTCTTCTTCAGGCTGCGGGCCTCTCGCTCGCAACAACAACGAGTCACATTTCTTTGCTCTATGCCGGTTTTCTTCTCTACGGAATCGGGCTAGGCGGGGGCATGGTGCTTTCAGAAATCATGTGGGTCCATTACTTCGGCCGCTTATCATTGGGAAGAGTGCGCGGATTAGGAATTCTTCTGACCCAGGTTTTAGCCGCCGGCGGCCCTCCCTTCTTTGGCTTTCTTTTCGACATCACCCATAGCTACCTTCTCCCGTTTTCGATCTTTGCCGTTTTGTTGCTTATCTCGGCCTTCCTGACCCGCGCGCTTCGCCCGCCTGAAAAGCCGCCGCCCGCGCAATAAAAAAAGGGGTGGACCGACCTTCCACCCCTTTTTTCGTTTTTACAGCGAGTGAGTTACCAGCGGTTACGTCCGCCGCCGCTTCTGCTCATGCCGCCGCCGTTTCGCTTTTCCTGCGGCCGGGCTTCATTGACTACCAGAGTGCGACCCTCGAGTTGGGCGCCGTTCAGAGCGTCGATCGCCTTCTGCGCCTCGCTGCTGGAGCCCATCTCCACGAAGCCGAAGCCCCGTGACTGGCCGGTAAATTTATCCGCGATCACGCGAGCCGACTCAACGGTCCCGTGCGCCGCGAATATTTCCTGCAGTTGCCCTTCGGTCACCGAATAGGGCAATCCGCCAATATACAATTTGTTACTCATGTTCTCCTCCTTAGAGAAAATGTTAAGGTCTTGAGCCTTGAGAACCTGAAACTAAATAGGAGCAGAACATGGGAACTTTGTTATGGAAGCCACGCTCTGGTCGGTTTGTCCTAGGATGGTCTCGAAGGAAAGACTACATGGGCCTTCAACTTTCGCCTATTCCTCTTTCAGAAGGCCCTAAACTGAAACAGACAAAATTAATATATATGTTTTCCGTGCTAAGATCAAGAGGCCGTTCACGGTTCATCGACATGCTTCGATCCTTCGGCTTCGCTCAGGACAGGCTCCCTCGACTGCGCCTTTAGTCCCGAGCTTGTCGAGGGATCAGCATGAACGGGAATCATGGAAACTTTCAATTTCCCTACCGTTCGCCCTGAGCCAGTCGAAGGGTGAACGGTGAGCTTTTCGGCCGGCCCCGTCCTCTTACTTATGAACTCCTTAATAATCTTGGCCGCGCAGGACCTCGGCGAGCTTCCCTAGGACAAAGTCCAATTCTTCGTAGGTGATCGTCAACGGCGGCAGGAACCTGAGGACCGTGGCGCCCGCAGGCAACGCCAGGACTCCCTTTTCCATCAGCTTCACAAGATACGGCGTGGATTTCTCTTTTAGCTCGATCCCGATCATCAGACCCAGATGACGGATCTCCCTTACGTTGGAGAAAGCGTGCTCTTTTAGCTTGCCGACAAAGTAATCGCCCTTTTGTCGCGCCTGCTCGTCGAGACGGTTTTCGAGCATGTAGTCGATGGCTGCAATCGCCGCCGCGCACGCCAGAGGGTTCCCGCCGAAAGTGCTGCCGTGCTTTCCCACCGGAGGTTGGACTTTGTCGGCGCAGAGCACGGCTCCCATGGGGAGACCCCCGGCGATCGCCTTCGCCACGCACAGGATGTCGGGCTCCAGGTCGAAGTGGTCGCAGGCAAACATCTTCCCGGTCCGGCAAAAGCCGGTTTGAACTTCATCGATGATCAGCAAGAGACCGCGCTCAGCGCATAGTCGTCTGATTTTCGTGAAATAATCCTTGTCGCCGACATGGACGCCTCCCTCTCCCTGAACGATCTCCAGGATCACGCCGGCGGTCTGATCGTTGATTTTCTCGGCCAGTTTTTCAAAGTTATGGAACGGGACAAATGCAAAACCTCC
The DNA here is from genome assembly GCA_016183075.1 of Deltaproteobacteria bacterium. GTDB lineage: Bacteria > Desulfobacterota > Binatia > UBA9968 > UBA9968 > 2-12-FULL-57-22. The sequence goes on from JACPFH010000480.1 coordinate 2,763, forward strand.
CACGAGAGGCTCAAAATCCTTCCGGTACTCTGGATGGAATGTCGCGCTCATGGCTCCCATGGTTCTGCCGTGAAACCCGCGCATAGCGCAGATGAAGTGCGTTCGCTTCGTCGTAAAGCGCGCAAATTTAATCGCCGCCTCGATCGTCTCCGTCCCGGAGTTACAAAGGAAGGCCCGTTTGAGGCTTTTGGGCGCGATGCTCACAAGTTTCTCGAGGAGCCTTGCCCTCGTATCATTGTAGAATGTTCCGGAGCAGCTAATGAGCTGTCTGGCTTGCTGCTCCAGGGCATCGATGACTCTGTCGTTGCAGTGGCCGATGTTCGCGACCCCGTGACCGGCGACACAGTCGATGTACTCTCTCCCTTCGCTGTCCCAGACCTTGGCGTTTTTCCCCCGAACCAGGACGATTTCCCGCTTCGGGTAGACATCAAACTCGTACGTTTGTTCCAATTGCTTGAAGTCCGTCATTGGATG
>JACPFH010000488.1 GCA_016183075.1 Deltaproteobacteria bacterium
AAATCGAAGTCAATCACTGCTACCTCCTCTCTAATCTGTGCTGATAGTTAGTAAATACATGCTGCCACCGACCTCTTTGTCTGCGACCGAGAGGGCGACCGAAGGGAGCGCGAGCGAGGCTGCGGACGTCCGATTACAAACAGCGCGACTCATGGCACAAACCCATCGGCCGCGGCCGAGAGCGCGGTCCCCGAGGGAGCTTAGTCCAAAAATTTCCCATGAATTCCGGCAAGCCCGTCAGCTTAATAACTCGCGCACGGTCTCGGTAAACGCAGGCAGGATCTTTTTCCAATCCCCGACTACCCCGTAGCGAGCCTCCTTGAAAATGTTCGCCTCAGGATCGTTGTTAATGGCTACGATCACTTTGGCGCCTGAACAACCGGCCATGTGCTGGCTCGCTCCTGAAACCCCCACCGCGATATAGAGATCCGGAGTGACAATTTTCCCCGTAAGGCCGACCTGGTAACTGTGCTCAAGCCACCCTGCGTCGCACGCCGGTCGCGAAGCGCCAACGGCGCCGCCAAACAGTTGGGCCAGCCCCGCCAGTTGCCGAAATGGCTCCGCTCCACCTAACCCTCGGCCTCCCGCCACCACCACCCGGGCCCCTTCGAGATTATTCCCCGTCGATTGCTCGACCACCTTCTCAACCATCCGCACCTTCACCGCCGAGCTCGGAATCTCAACTCGGATCTGGGCCGCTTCCCCGCGCCTGCTCTCATCTTTCTCGGCAGCTTCAAAGGCCTTCGGGCGCACCGTGACAACCTGTGGAGTGCGCGCCATAGTCACGACCGCCATCGCGTTGCCGCCGTACACCGGCCGGGTAACCCGCAATTGCCTGCTACTGTCGTCAACGCTCAATGCCACGGCGTCCTGGGCCAGGCCGACACCCAGTCGAAACGCAAGCCGAGGCCCTAACTCCCTGCCCGCTTCGGTGCGCGCAATGAGCACAATATTGGGCTTTGCTTGCCGGCACACCTGCTCAAGCGCTACGACATGCGCGTCGAGATGACCCTCGCCCAAAAGCGCGTGCTCGGCGACGAGAACCGTCCCGGCTCCGTAAGCAATCGCTTCCCGGGACGCATTGCCCAGGTCAGCTCCCATAACCACCGCCCCGAGCGATTGCCCGACGCCGTCCGCCAGCTTGCGCCCGACGTTCAAGAGTTCCCCCGTTGTCGGACTCAAGCGACCGTCTTTGACTTCTCCAACAACCAACACGCCCGTTCCATCAGCCATGATGACACCACCCTCTAAATGATCTTTGCCTCTCTGAGCTTGCGCGCCAGCTTTCGCCCGGAGTCGGCTTCGTCTTCGCCCTCGATCAGCTCACAGCGCTTTTGCCGTTCGGGAATAAAAAGATCCGCCAACTCGGTCCTGGCCAACCCGGCAGGATCGATCCCCAGATCGCCTGCACCCCACACCGTGGGCTTCTTTCTTGCGGCCTCCATAAGGCCTTTGATCGTTGGAATGCGCGGCTCTCCCAGCTCATTGGTCACCGTCACTACGGCCGGCAACGGCGCTTCCAAGACCTCGTATCCGTCCGCGGCAACTTTATGGACCCGCACTGAACCGTCAGCGACCTCGACTTTTTTGGCAATCGTCAGGCAAGCTACGCCGAGTAGCTCTGCCAAGCCCAGGGGCACCTGGGCATTATCCCAATCTGATGCTTGACGTCCGCAAAGGATGAGGTCGAAACCGCCCACCTTGGCGATTGCCGCCGCCAGAACGCTCGCGATGGCGAAGGAGTCCGCGGTCTCGAAAGCGTCGTCTTGGAGCAAAACCAGCTCGTCGGCGCCCATCGCCAGAGGCTTCGTGATCACGTCCGTGACGAAAGAGCGTCCCACGGAAATCACGGTAATGGTGCCGCCCGCCGATTCTTTAATTTTCAGCGCAGCCTCCATGGCGATTTCATCAAAGCCATTAACCACGGGATCCGCGCCGGCCGGAGGGACCGCGCGCTTTGCCTCGCGGTCGATCTTAAAAGCAGACAGCGGCGTTTCCGGATCAAGCACCTGCTTGGCGCAGACGATCATTCTTACGCTCATTGGCCCTCCACAAGCTGGTTTTGTTTAACCCAAGGATCTTCCGCTTACATGGCGAGAATGTTGCGCCTACAACGCAAGTTCCATGCCACGAGGATCTATTCTCACAACGATTCAAAGCAAGCAAGTGAATAGCTTCTGGATGGTCTCCGAGACCGGCCTCGCGAAGAAGGCGAAGCCCCATTCAGTCCCAAATCCAAGAATAAACATCTCCTTGTTTCTCATATCTAAGAGACCGCGACTGAGCTTTTTGGCCCACTTCAAGGCCTGCTCGTATGGAGGAGGCTGCAAACAAAATCCCCTACCTCTGCTGTGGAGAGCGAGCCCCCGAATCTAGTAGCCTCCCTTAAATATTCTCTCGATCTCCTTTTCCCACTGCTCGGCCTTCTTCGATATGACGAATTCCATTCGCCCCGGGTGATCCCACGCGAACTGAGGCAAGCCCTGTTTTCGATCGTGCACTGCGATGCCGTTTTCATAATTACCTGAATAATTGACATTGCCGGCTCCGGCCTCCTCGACGTGAATTTTTGTGCCCTGCGGGCTGGCAAGATAAATGGCAACCAGTTTGGCGGCGTTGGGATGTCTCGCCCTCGTCCGCACAGACACGACGTAATGGGCTATATCGGAGAGCTCCAGGCTTTCCCATTCAGCCGGCACGCCTTTCATCCTGGCCTCTTGAAAGTACTGGGAGCCCGAATGAGCGAGCCAAATCTCCTCCAGCAGGTAGCGTTTTTGTAAATCGGCGTAAGCCCCTTGTATCGCCTTGTTCCTCATGATCGCTCCGAGCGCGGACAAGACCTTTTCCTTGCCGCTGACAAAGGCCACCTCGGCCCAGACCCGAGGGTAGTTATGAATGCCTACTTTCCCTTTCCATCTAGGATCCGCCAGCTCTGCCAGCGTCTTCGGAACGCTCTCGGGAGGTATTCTTTTCGGGTTGTACATCAAACCTCTATGAGCGGTATAACTCACAAGGCCGTGCCCGTGATAAGGCGTGCCGGGTTTGCCGAGGATAACCTCGGGCGGCGTTTCCTTGTCGAGGAGAGGCTGCCACTCGACCTTTTCATAGATGCCGGCTTCAATACCCCGCACGATATTGGGAACACTAAGCGACATAAGATCATAAGTCGGAGCGGAGCCGACCTTATGCTCCATGAGGGCCTTGGATAGCTCCACCGCCATTCGCTCCGTCGGACTGAATTGGATATCGAGGGCGACCTTGTACCTCTTCTCGATCTCCTTGGCGAGCCGCTTCATCGACTGCGCGGTATGACTGCTTGGCGAGATCTGAACTGTGACCGTGCCTTCCTTTTTTGCGCCTTCGATAATTCGAGCCAGCGGGCTCGCATCGGCTCCTCGGACCGGTTGGGCATGGCCAAAATAAAAAACGGCGAAGAAAAACCCAAAAGCCATTAGCGCATCGCGCTTCGGTTCCATTTTTGTTCCTCCTTCAGGAATTCACTGTGCCCCCATTCGGGCGACAAAGATATTGGGAAAGACGCGCACGAATATCGCGATGATGATTCCCATAGAAACCGTCATGATAACCCCCAGGGCCGCGGCGGTCATGGAATCGCCGCTTAGCCATCTGCTCCAGATCGTGGTTGCCACGATGAGGTTTTTAGGGGTTTGAAGAAACAGAGCCATCGTTACTTCCCGGTAGGATAAAAGCCCAACCCAGACGGTG
>JACPFH010000489.1 GCA_016183075.1 Deltaproteobacteria bacterium
GACCATGTATACAGAAAAGAGCAGGCCGCTGAGCAGAGCAGCCATCAGGCCATCGGCATCGGCGCCACCGCGGCTGCCAGAGAAGATGATTCCCAGACCGAGCATCCCGAAGAGCAAGGTTGCCAGGTCGAGCCTCTTGATTTGCTCGCGGAAGAGGAGACGAACAAAGACAAACACAAAGATCGGCGCGGTATACTGCAAAATGATGGCGTTGGCCGCTGTGGTCAGCTTGTTGGCCCAAACAAACGAGCTGATCGCGGCCGTGTAGCTTGCCATCGAAGCAAACAGCGGAAGGCTCAGAGTCCACGGCTGGCGGCGGATGAAAAGCGAAAAAAACAGGGCGGCGAAAAGGCTCCGATAAAAAACGATGGTGAGCGGGTGAAGCGCTAGGAGCTTGATGAAGACGCCGGCGAGGCTCCAGAGAATTCCTGCCACAACGACCAGGACTCTTCCCTCGACGCGGTCCAGAGCCGGTGTCCGGAGTATCTGCGCGATTGACATCTTCCTCCGGCCTGCCCTAAAGATGGCTGGACGGTTTCATGTAGACTTTATAATACGGTAGGAGAGAAAAACATGTTCGACGCTGAAACGCTGATCGACTTGGGGTTATCCAGTCACGTCATCTCTATCTGGCAGGTCTTTCTCTATATCGCCTTGATGATCCCTTTTCTGTTTCTGCAGCGAACCAACGTCTGTCTCATGATCACCTACCTGTTTACCTATTATTTGGCGTTCCTGATCTATTGGGGAGAGCTCATCGCGACCGCCGGGTCCCTGGTCCCTTTCTTTCTCTACACTTTCTCCGGTCTAGCCATCGTGGTCCTGTACGTGGCTGCATCCTTTTATAATAGACCCGAGGAAAAGATCCGCGCCCAAAACCCGCAAAGGTAACCGGAGAAAACCGTCGTCAGCCGGTGGGAAGGACCAGAACGACGTCGTCGGAGTCGTAGGCGTTTGTGCAGCGAGATCAGGCGGTTTCGGGAACCACCGAGATCTTCACGACGGGCGTTAAGTCCGCTGCAAGGCGGATGGGGACCGCGAATTCCCCCAGGGTTTTGATCGGTTCGGCGAGTTGAATCCTGCGGCGCTCAACCTCAAGGCCTTTCACTCGGATCGCCTTTTGAATGTCGATGTTGGTCACGGAGCCGAACAACTTCCCTTCCTCTCCGGTCTTCATCGGGAAAACCAGGGTGAGATCGGCCAACCTTTCGGCCAGGCTCTGCGCCTGCTTTTGGACGCGCTCTTTCTGCGTTGCAACCACCCGCTTCTGGTGCTCGAAAACTTTCAGATTCTTTTTGTTGGCGATCAATACCAGACCGCGCGGCAACAGGTAGTTTCGAGCGTAACCGTCGCGCACCCGCACGACATCGCCCATCTTGCCGACATCGGGAATATCCTCTTTCAAAATCACTTCCATAATTTTCTCCTTCTGCCAAACGTCTCGAACGGCTCGAACGACCTAAACGTTCCAACCGTTCAAATCGTTTAAATAGTTACGAAGCTTGGCTCGGATTCAGATCCTTCTTCTTCAGGCGCCGGAAATCACCCCAAAGATCGAAAAGACCGAGCCCGACCACGAGCAGGGCCAGCATCTGCTCTAAAATAATAAGCGCGTACGCCAAGCTCCGCAATGCAACCGGGACGTTCTTGTGATGAAAATAATACGCGACGATGGCAAGCCCCTGAAAGAAATACAACGCGGCGATGACCAGGAAAAAGTTCAAGGCCAAAATTTCCATCGCCCGCCATCCGGGCACAAAAAGCGCAAAACCAGAAACGATCAGACACCATACCAAGGGTTCGGGGGACCGCCATTCCCGGAGATCTCCCGCCTGCACGATCCGGTCGCGGTCGGGAAAGCGACGGCGAAGAAAAAAGACATTGATCAAGATGACAACGCCAAACCCCAAAAAGGTGAGGGCCGGCAGCACCTGCAGGGCGATCTCGATCAACTGCGGCGCGCGCTCCCTGAGCACCGCCATGCTTTCCTGTGAGAACCCGATCTGCTCATAAACCCGCACGGAAAGCTCCAGGTTCGCCCGCAGCGCACCCCGAATGACCTCTCGCACCCCCTCGAAAGAGCCGAACTGGACCACCAACACGGACCAGACCGCAGCGAGCATGCCGGCAGCGGTTCCGGCGATCACCGACTCGATCGATCTTCCCTTGCCCAATGAGCCGTACAGCAAAATGACCATCAACGCCACGATGCCGAATCCCAGAGCCAGCTCTCTGCCGCCGAACCACAGGAAGAGAACGGTTCCGAGTCCAAGCAATCCAACGCCCCGGACGCGCCCGTGTTTGAGACCAAAGGCCAATGCCGGCTGCGGCACGAGGGGAATCAACAAAAAACCCACGAGCGGGACGGCCACGGCGGAGAGAAACAGCACGGCGGTGGAGGCCAGGGCAAGAACAAAGCTCTTCACGGGTTCTAGCCGGCTCATAAGCACCGAGTTAAAGCGGACGGGCCGCCTCAGCTTTTGACCGTAGAGAACGGAAGCAGGGCCACGTCGCGGGCCCTTTTGATCGCAACGGTGAGCTCCCTTTGGTGACGCGCGCAGTTGCCGGTAATTCTGCTAGGCGTGATTTTACCCCTCTCCGTCACAAACTGGGACAAAACCTTTATATCCTTGTAGTCGATCCTTAGTCCTTTGTCGGCGCAAAATCGGCACACCTTGCGACGGAACATGGGCCGGCGGCGACCGGGGCCCTTTTCTTCTTCCCCTCGCTCACGGGTTGGATTTGGCGCTGGTCCCTTGTGATTCATACCCTAGTCGTACCTCATCTGCTCGAAATGGAAAATCTCCTTCCGGTCCCGGAGCGGAAAAGCTCCCTCATCGCGCGCACCTGCCCTGCCCTCGCGAAGACCTAGGAGCGCGTGCCGACTATTGCGGGATCTTCCTCGGAGCTGGCTTTGGGCTGTGGCGCAGCCTCCCTGGGCACGGGGCGCGGAACCGGCTCTGCGCTCTCGTCCAATCGGACGGTCAGATAGCGCAACACCCCGTCGCTGAGCTTCATGGTCCGTTCCAATTCCTCGATGGCCCGGGCGGTCGAGCGATAGCGCAACAGACAGTAAAACCCCTTGGACTGTTTCTCGATCACATAGGCCAAGTCTCGCAACCCCCACTCCTCCCCGTGCTCCACGGTGCCACCCAGGCCCTCGATCAACCTCTTGTTCAAATCGATGTACTCTTTCACACGTCCCCCATGATCGGGGTGGACGATATACAGAGTCTCATAGAAAGCCACGGTTAAATCCTCTCTTACAATCGAGCTTCACTACTATCACAGCGGGCAGCGCATTACAATTCAGCCCTACCGACGGCCCCTAGTCCGCCCGATTGAATCTTTCCATCGCCCTTTGCGAATCCTCTTCGAGGAGACACCGCACGGCGTCGGCCGCCCGCGCAACCACCTCGCCTAACCTTTCGGTCTCGGCCGCCGAAAAACCCTGCAAAACATACTCCGTCGAATCAACGCCCGCCGGCGGTCTCCCGATTCCGACTCGAACTCGGAAAAAATCCTCCTCCCCCAGCGCCTCCAGAACCGAAAGCACGCCCCGATGCCCGCCGCCCCCGCCGCGCGAGCGGATCCGGATGCGGCCGAACGGCAGGTCAAGATCATCATGGATGACGACCAAATCCTGAGTCTTCACCCGGAGATAACGAAACAGCTCTCGCACCGCGTCGCCGCTCCGATTCATAAAGGTCTGCGGCTTCACGAGCAGGACTCTCTCGCCGTCGGCCTGCGACTCGCCGATCAGGGATCGATACTTCTTTCGGCTGATTGGGACCTTTTGCTCGGAGGCGACCCGGTCGACGACCAGAAAACCCATGTTGTGTCTGGTGCGTTGGTATTGCTTCCCCGGATTACCCAGACCTAAGACGAGCTTCACCGAAGAAATCCTGGCAGCGCCGGACGCCACAGGAGACTAAGCCTTCTTTTTCTCCTCCTCTTCCGGTTCTTCCTCTTTCTCTTCCTTTTCCGCAGGCGCAGCCTCGGCCCCTTCCGCCACCTCGGCCGCCACAGGAGCCGGCGCCGCCGGAGCCTCTTCGACCGTTGGCGGCACCACGGTCACCACCGTAAAAGTGGTCTCGTAAATCGGCACAACCCCCGCGGGGATCACCAGGTCGGTGACATGGAGCGCATCGCCGATATCCAGAGACGAGACTTCAACGTTGATGAACTCGGGTATGTCCATGGGCAAACATTCCGCCTCGATCTCGCGGACAACCGGTTGTAAGATACCGCCGCGGACAACGCCAGCCGCTTTCCCCACGAAATGGAGCGGGACCTTCACCTGGATCTTTTCCGTGAGGTCGACCTCGTAGAAATCCGCGTGGATGACCCCTCCCGTCACCGGATGGAATTGCATCTCCTTCAATAGCGCCACCTTGTCCGCCAAAAGCGGGGACGCCGACTTGATGCGAATCAGATGCGAGCCTTCGAGGCCGCCCACCCGGGTCGCAAACTCCTTCATGTCGAACTGTAACGAAATCGACTGGGCCTTGGGGCCGTAGAAGATTCCCGGAAGCTTGCCTTCGCGGCGCAGTCTCTTCGCCTTCTGCTTTCCGTCCGCTTCACGCGGTTCCATGTGAATCTCAATCGTCTCCAACGAATCTCACCTCCTCAGGACAAAGATCCAAAAACGGGGTCAAACGAATAGAGAGCTGATGGACTGCTCTTGGTGGGTGCGGCGGATGGCCTCTCCTATGAGATGCGCTACCGAGAGCACCTTGATCTTCTTGCACCTCCCGGCGTCCGGCTTCAGTGGGATCGAGTCGGTGACGATCAACTCCTCCAGCGGTGACGCTTCGACCTTTTCAATCGCGTGGCCCGAGAGCACCGCATGCGTGCAGCAGCCGAGAATCTTCTTGGCCCCCGCTGTCCGCAGCGCCTCCGCTGCCATCGTTAAGGTCCCCGCCGTGTCTACCATATCATCGAGGAGAACCGCCACTTGCCCTTCGACCTCACCGATGAGGTTCATCTCTGCCACGACGCTGGGTCCCACCCGCCGCTTATCGATGATGGCCAGAGAGGAGTTGAGCCTGGTGGCGAAGTCGCGAGCCCGCTCCACCCCACCAGCATCGGGAGAGACGACCGTGACATGATCGCGGTTCAGTCCCCGCTTCAGATAGTCCAGGAGCACCGGCGTCGCGTAAAGGTTATCCACGGGAATATTGAAAAACCCCTGAATCTGCCCGGAGTGTAAATCAAGGGTTAGAATCCGAGAGGCCCCCGCGGTCGTAATCAAATCGGCGACCAGCTTCGCGCTAATGGGAACCCGCGGCGCCACCTTTCGGTCTTGACGGGCATAGCCATAATACGGAATGACCGCGGTGATCCTCTTCGCTGAGGCACGCTTGAAAGCATCCAACATGAAGAGCAACTCCATGAGATGGTCGTTCCCAGGAGCAGAAGTCGACTGGACAACGAATACATCGCCGCCCCGGACATTCTCCTTGATCTCAACTTTCGTCTCTCCGTCGCTGAAGGTCTCCACGACGGCTTCGCCCAGAGGAATACTGAGAAACCGGGCGATCTCACGGGCTAAGGGAATGTTCGAATTCCCGGCGAAAATCTTGAGCTCTCCCATCTCCTCCATATGTGACTCACGCTATAACAAATTGCCCCTAACGGCCGAATCGCAACAGGGAGGTCTGGCCGGGCGTCGGGAAAATAATTTTGGCTGGGCGGGAAGGATTCGAACCTTCGATACCGGATCCAAAGTCCGGGGCCTTACCGCTTGGCGACCGCCCAACCCCGAACCTCTTCGGAAAGAAGCTCGCGCTACCCCGGGATAAACCCCTATTCCCCACCTAACGCCCTGCGCCCCCCTCCCTCAGACAGCGCCTTCTGATCCTCCGCTATGATCTTCTCCTCGATCATCCTGCGGGTTTCATTGTTGATGGGATGGGCGATATCTTTATAGGTGCCGTCCTTGCGCTTCTTGCTCGGCATGGAGACGAAAAGTCCGCTCGTGCCTTGGATGATCTTGAGGTCCCTCACTACGAAACAGTGATCAAACGTTATTGTCACATAAGCCCGGAGCTTCTCTTCGTCGACCGGGTAGACCCGAACCTCGGTGACCTCCATAGGGACCTCCTTTGCACTCAGCCTGTTGTTTGACCCGGCGAATGTCTGCACCAACCATCCGCTCAGCTCAAAGTATGTACCAGAAACGCCTCTACGCGCTCGTCCGATCGCAGACGCTGAAACACGTTCCTGGCCTGCTGCCCCGTTGAAAAAATGCCAAAGACCGACGAACCGCTCCCCGACATGAGAGCCCCTGCCGCCCCTTCCTCGAGCAGTCTCCGCTTGAGCCGACCGATCAGAGGATAGCGGCGAATGGCCACTGCTTCCAGGTCATTGACCAGAAAACTCGTGATCTCTTCAGGGCCCTTCCAAGAAAAATTAATGCTAGTATTTCCAATATCTTTTGTCAACTTACAAGGGTAGTTCTCATATACCCAGCGGGTAGAGACCGGAAATTTTGGATAGAGGATCACGATCCAGAGCCTCGGCATCGCGGCGACCGCTTCTAACCGCTCGCCGATGCCCCGCACCCGTGCCGCGCGACAGCGGACAAAGAAAGGCACGTCGGCGCCCAGCGAGGCGGCCAGGGTGAGCATCTCGGCGCGCTTCAAACCGAGACGAAAAAATCGATTGACACCGACCAGTGCCGCGGCAGCATCGCTGCTGCCCCCTCCCAAACCGGCCCCGACCGGAATCCGTTTGCGGATATGGATGTCAATGGGGCTACCGATCTTCCGGCTGCGAAGCAGGCGCGAGGCCGCCTTGTAGACCAGATTCCCCCTCCCGGACGGCACCAAAGGATGATCGCACGTCACCGTGAGGCGCGCTTTCCCCCTTCGGCGGGTGCGGGGCCGTCGAATCTCCAGCTCATCGTAGAGACTTACCGGAACCATGACCGTGTCCAGCAGGTGGTAGCCGTCTTCCCTTTTTCCAACGACTCGAAGATAGAGATTGAGCTTTGCCGGCGCGCGAATCTTCACGGTCCTTTAGGTAACATAGGGCCTCGCAAGTTGCCAAGGAACGATCTACAGGGGGCAAAGAATGGAGGAGTTTTTCCGCCGCCCGGCAGGTCGCCGCCGGCCTGATCGCGCGCGAGGCGGGGGGACGCTAAGCGACTTTTCCGGCAAAAAATTCTCCATATGGAGACAAGAAACCCTGGCGTCGAACGGGCTGATTCATGCGGAGATGGTTCGAATTCTTCGGGAGGTCAAGACGGTTTCCGATCCACATCGAGGCCGGTTCAATGCAATTCGGCAATAGACTTGCCAGATTTCATGAAATTTGGCAATATCATTGCCGATATGTATCGCCGGATTTTGAACCTTCGGGAGACAGTCAAGCATAAGTCCGTTTTTCTCTTCTGCCCGCGCCAGACCGGGAAGAGCACTCTGGTCCATCAGGTTTTCCCTGATGCGGCCTTCTACGATCTACTCGAGGCCGACACCTTCCGCGAACTCAGCGCCCGTCCCGAATACCTGCGCCAAACGCTCAGCCCCCGGCAAACCGTGGTCGTCGTCGATGAAATTCAAAAACTCCCCGTCCTCCTCGATGAGATCCAGCTACTAATCGAGCGCAATAAGCATCTCCGCGTCATTCTTACGGGCAGCAGCGCCCGAAAGCTTAAACGTGGCGCCGCCAATCTTCTGGGCGGTCGCGCCTGGATCTGCCGCCTCCACCCCCTGGTCTCGGCGGAGTTGGATGAGCCGAGATTGCTCGATCGCCTCAATCGCGGCAGCCTTCCCTCGATCATCGATTCCGAGCATTACCGGGAGGACCTCAAAGCCTACGTGGGCACTTATCTTCGCGAAGAGATCAAGGCCGAGGGCCTGACGCGATCGGTCGAGAGCTTTTCCCGGTTTCTCGAGGTAGCGGGGCTCACCAGCGGAGAGCAGATCAACTTCAGCGCCGTCGCGTCCGATGCCGGATACCCGCCGAGAACCGTGCGCGAGCACTATCAGATCCTCGAAGACACGCTGGTGGGACATCAGCTCCCGGCGTATCAAAAGACTTCCAAGCGAAAACCGGTGGCGACCGCCAAATTTTATTTTTTCGACGTCGGGGTCGCCAACACCTTGAAGCGGACACCCGTAATCGAAGAGGGCTCCGACGCCTACGGTCGAGCTTTGGAGCATCTGAGCTCACGTACTGGCGAAGCCGCTCCCAATTCGAAGTGGACTTTATAGTCGGAGATAGGGTGGGAATCGAGGTAAAGTCCAAAAGCCGGGTGTCACCGCGCGATTACAAGGGACTCAGCGCCTTAAGCGAGGAAGTGCGGCTCAAGAGAAAGATCGTGGTTTGCGGAGAGAAGATGCGGCGCAAGGCCGATGACGGCACAGAGATCATGTCGCCGGTCCTTTTTCTCAAAGAACTCTGGTCCGGCAATCTCCTCGCGTGATCGCGCGCATCCTCTTTGCCGCTCGGGAGCGGTCCGCGCGCTCGCCGAGGTCAAATGACGTTGACTCGTCGCAGCACGGATGGTAGAAAACTCTCGGCGCCCGTAGTGAAAGGGACATCACGAGGGTCTCCGGAACCCTAAGTCCGAGTTCGATTCTCGGCGGGCGCACCACTTAAATGGCAACCCGAAGAACCTCGTCCAGCGTGGTCTCTCCAAGAAAGGCCTTGGCGAGACCATCCTGCAGCATAGTCTTCATCCCTTTCTCTATGGCCGCGGCCCTGATCAAACTGCTGCCCCGTCGCTCTACGATCATCTGCTTGAACTGATCGTCGATCTCGAAGAGCTCAAAAATCCCCAGCCGGCCCCGGAACCCGCTCCCGTTGCACTGTTGGCAGCCTTTCCCGCGAAATACCCGGACCTTCGACAAGGGATCCTCCTCCTTACTCAACACGCCCTCGCGCTGTAGCACCCGGACCGCCTGGTCAAGATCAGTTCTGGATCGAAGGGTGCTCATCAGAGTCGTGTCCATCTCTATGCTCTCCCGGCAACTCGTACAGATACGCCGGACCAGCCGCTGGGCAACCACCAGGACGAGCGTAGAGGCGAGAAGAAACGGCTCCACTCCGATATCGAGGAGCCTGGCGACCGCCCCGGTGGCGTCGTTCGTGTGGAGCGTGGAAAAGAGCAGGCGACCGATCAATGCAGCCCGTATGGCGACATCGGCCGTCTCCGAATCACGGATCTCCCCGATCATAATGATGTCGGGGTCCTGCCGGAGGATCGACCGCAGCCCGGACGCAAATGTGACTCCCGTGGCCGCGTTGACCCGAATCTGGCTTACTCTGGGGATCGTATACTCGATAGGGTCTTCGATGGTGGTGATGTTGACGTTGCTTCGGTGCTCTGTGCCCAACCTGTTGACCGCCGCATAGAGCGTCGTCGTCTTTCCACATCCAGTCGGTCCGGTAACAAGGATCATCCCGTGCGGCCGCATGATATTGCGCACGAAGATCTCGTACTCAGACTCCCCCATCCCGAGATCCTCCAGCCCGAAGACCGTGCTCCCCAGGGGAAGGAGCCGGATGACGATCTTCTCTCCCCAGAGGGTCGGCATAGATGAGACGCGCAGATCCAGCTTATAGCCTCCCAGGTCGGCATCGAAGCGTCCATCCTGCGGCGCCCGCCGCTCGTCGATTCGCATCCCGGCCATGATCTTTGTTCGAGAGACGAGGCCGGGTATAAGCTCGGCGGGAAGGCTCAGCATCTCGTAAAGCAAGCCATCGATGCGGTAGCGCACGATAGCCTCCAGCTCGTAGGGCTCGATATGGATATCGGTTGCCCGCACCGCGGCGGCGAACTCGAGAACGCGGTCGAGCAGGGCCACGGCGGTGGTCTCTTCTGCCGCCAAATTTATGACTCTCTGGCTCTCATCCAGCGTGGCGCGCTCGAGCAAATCGTGGATGTCCGCCCGGTAAAGCAGCTGGGCGTGCCGGATGGCATTTTCGGGGGCCAGATAGGGCACGACGGTCTTCCCCGTCATCCTTTGGATCTCGTCGATAATCTGCCGGTCGCGCGGGTTCCACATAGCCAATTGCAGCTCTTTATCCGCCAGCTCGAACGGAACCAATAGATGGCTCCTCGCGTAGCCCTCGTTTATCGCCTCAAGCGCCTCCCGCTTCACGTCGCTGATCTTCAGGTCGACGAAACTCACTCCCCAGGTCCGGGCGAGTTGCTTGAGCAGAAACTTGTACGGGATGCGCCCGCGCTCCACCAGAGTCTGCTCGATCGGCATCCCCAGCCTTTGGGCCATCGTGCGGGCCTTTTCGAATTCGGCTTTGTCTAT
>JACPFH010000474.1 GCA_016183075.1 Deltaproteobacteria bacterium
ACGTCAATGAAGGCGAGGTGGATCTCGCCGAGCGCCTGCCGCAGGAGTGGCGCTCGCAGGCGCCGGTTCGCCTTAAGGACAACCAGGGCTATCCGCGCATTCTTCTGGAAGGAAGACTCTGGTCGGCTTCGCAGGGGCCGGGGCCGGGCGTGACCGGGCCCTTCACGGCAAAGGCGCGCAAATCCCGACCCGGCATGACGGACCCGATAGAGCGGCTCAAGGACATGGACCTGGAAGGCATCGATGTGGCGGTCATCTTCGGAACCCAGATCGCGCTCACGGTAAACGGCCTTATGAACGGCGAATTCGCGGCGGCCCTGTGCCATGCGGTGAACGAATGGCTGCTTGAATACTGCTCCGCCGACCCCAAGCGGCTCAGGGCCGTGGGCCTCATTCCCTGCCAGGCTCCCGCTCTGGCGGTGAAAGAGATCGAATTTCTGGCCAAAGCAGGAGCGACCTCGGTCATGCTCCCGAACAACGTCTACGGCATCAACTTGGGCGAGCCCAGGTTTTTCCCCATTTACGAAGCCGCTGAGAACATCGGCATAACCCTGTCTGTCCATCCACAGACCGGCCACGACGGCGTCTACGGAGTATCAGGCGTAATGGGCGCCGGAAGCGAGCGGTTCTCAAAGTACGTCTACGTCCACATGACGGCCTTCCCGTTCGAGCTGATGATCGCCATGATGCACATGATCGGAGAGGGAGTCTTCGATCGATTTCCTCGGCTCAAGGTGGGTTTCATGGAGGGAGGGGCCGGCTGGCTTCCGTACTGGATGGAGCGCTTCGACGAGCATATAGAGAAACTGGCGCCGCAGATGCCCGGACTCAAGCGCATGCCGAGCGAAATCATCCGCAGCGAGCAGGTCGTTCTGACCTGCGAATCGGAGGAAAGCGGCCTCAATCACGTTCTGGAAGCCGCCGGTCCGGGTAAAGTCCTGTACGCCTCGGACTACTGCCATTGGGATTGCAACTTTCCGGATTCGGTCAAAGACATTATTGAGGCACGCGACCTCGATGATGCTCAAAGGGAGAGGATTTTACACCGCAACGCGATCGAGTTCTTTGGGCTTACGGATCTGCCCGAGCCGCGGGCCTTGAAAATCGCCCGGCAGCACTGGCAAAAGGAAAAAAGGGCGCAACCCGTGGCGGGCCAGGGAGCAGAGGGGCAGGCCTAAAAAGTCTGTGGGCTAACCGGAAAGACTTGCGCTCTTAGATTCCGCGGCAACCGCCGCCTTCTCTTCTTTGAAGATCTGGACGCTTTTGATCGACTTCGGGTCGGCTTCATGAACAACCAAGCGGCAGTGGCCGATGTGGATTTCTTCGCCCACGGCCGGGATGCGACCCAGCTCCTCCTGAATCAAACCGCTCACGGTGTTGGCGTCATTTCCTAAATCCACCTTGAGAAAATCGTTGATCCGGCGCACCTCGGTGCGGCCGTGCACCAAGATCTGGTTTTTCCCGATGCGCTTGATCAACTCCTCCGTGATGTCGGTCTCATCCATGATCTCGCCCACGACCTCCTCCAGGAGATCCTCGAGCGTCACTAGTCCCATGACCCCGCCGAACTCATTCACGACAACAGCCATGTGGCGCTTCTCCTGCTGGAACTGCTTCATCAGGTCGTCAGCCGGCTTGCCGCAGGGCACGAAGAGCGGCGGGCTGGCGACATGGGCGAGCTTTACATCAAAACGGCCTTCCGCAAGCTCCTTGAGCGCCGTGGTTTTGTAGAGAATTCCGGTGATGTTGTCCAGGCTTCCGTCAAAAACCGGGATACGGGAGTACTGCGAGTTGAAGAGCTGCTCCTTGGCAGCCCTGAGCGTGAGACTTCCATCGAGGGCGAACATGTAAATGCGCGGTGTCATGGCGTCTTCGGCGGTGATATCGTTGAGCTGGAAGACGTTCTTGATCATTTTCACTTCATCCGTTTCCAGGACCCCGGCCCTGCCGCTTTCTTCCAGGGCCATCGTGAGCTCCTCTTCGGTGACAAACGGCACGGCAAGACGCCGACCTCCCGTCAGTTTGAGGATCAGGGGCTCAAGGATGAAGAGGATGGGCCAAAGCAGCTTCTCAAACCAGTAAATCGGATAAGCCAGCCACTGCACGACCGCCGCCGCATGCCTGGCCGCAAGGGTCTTCGGCACGATCTCGCCGAAAATCAGGATCAAGAGGGTCAGCAATCCTGTGGCCGCGGCAACCGCCTCGGAGCCAAATAGACGCAGAGCGATGAGCGTGACCAGCGAGGCGGCGGCGATGTTGGCCACGTTATTGCCGATGAGAATCGTGGAGAGAAGACGCTGGGGGTTCCTCCTGAGGCGAAGCCCCATTTCGGCCCCCCTGTGGCCTGCCTCCGCCAGCGCCCGAAGCTTTAACTCACTAATAGAGAAAAAGCCGATCTCGAT
>JACPFH010000473.1 GCA_016183075.1 Deltaproteobacteria bacterium
GCAGTTTTACGATCCCGCTCCTCTGGAACAGTTGGCCAAGGAAGGGTTCGTGAGCCAGCTCTACCCGCGCTGAGTGCAAGAACGCAGGTTGACACCATAGGCCGTTCGCAGCTATCTTAGAAATCTAAATTTCCTGGAGGAATGCCATGCAGGTCTACTATGACCGGGACGCGGATCTGAAGCATCTCAGGGGCAAGAAAGTTGCGGTTTTGGGCTACGGAAGCCAGGGTCACGCTCACGCCAACAATTTGCGGGATTCAGGAATCGAAGTGGTCGTTGGGTTGAGGCGGGGCAGCGCCTCGTGGCCGAAGGCGGAAAAGGCTGCGCTCAAAGTCGCGGAGACCGCCCAGGCGGCAAGGGAAAGCGATATCGTGATGGTCCTGTTGCCCGATGAATTGCAAGGCGAGGCCTACGAGAAAGAGATCAAGCCGGGTCTCAAGGACGGCAAATACCTCGCCTTCGGTCACGGCTTCAATATTCACTTCAAGCGGATCGTTCCGCCGGCCGGGGTGAACGTCTTTATGGTGGCCCCCAAAGGCCCGGGACATCTTCTTCGCAGCGAGTTCGAAAAGGGAAGGGGCGTGCCGTGTTTGCTCGCGGTTCATCAGGACCCCTCCGGGAATACGAGACCGGTTGGTCTCGCCTATGCGAGCGCGATCGGAGGCGGGCGCGCCGCGGTTATCGAGACGACCTTCAAGGACGAGACGGAGACAGATCTCTTCGGCGAGCAGGCGGTACTTTGCGGCGGTCTTACATCCCTGATCCAGGCGGGGTATGAAACACTGATCGAAGCAGGCTATCCTCCGGAGATGGCTTATTTTGAGTGCGTGCACGAGGTCAAGCTGATCGTCGACCTCATTTACGAAGGCGGGTTAGCCAATATGCGGTATTCGATCAGTAACACCGCGGAGTACGGCGACCTCACCCGAGGAAAGAGGGTAATTGGCCCGGAGACACGCAAGGCCATGAAGCAACTGTTGGCCGATATCCAGTCGGGAAAATTCGCGGAGGAATGGATCAACGAGTGCAAGTCGGGGATGCCTCATTTCCAAGAGCTGAGAAAGGAAGCGGCCGCACACCCCCTCGAGAGGGTTGGCGAGCAGTTGAGGTCGATGATGCCCTGGCTGGCGCAAAGCCGTCTGGTCGACAAGACTAAGAACTAGTGCGCGTCTATTTGGTTCCTTTCGTCTATCTCGTCGATTTCGTCCATCACGACCAGACAGACCAGATAGACCAGATAGACCAGACAGACCAGACAGACCAGACAGACCAGACAGACCAGACAGACCAGACAGACCTCCATGCGGATCGTCAGAGATCCGGGACCCGGAGCGTTTTCCTCCTGCAGGGGAGGGCTTAATTCTTTCGCCCGCAGATGGTAAAGTGGTAAGCATCAAGAAGATCGAGAGCAGTGGGATTTCTGAGAGAGGGGAGACCCGCATCAGCGTCTTTCTATCGCCCCTGGACGTCCACATTAATCGCTCTCCCATTCGCGGCTCGATCGAAGGGGTGAAGTATCAGAAAGGCCGGTTTTTTGCAGCCTTCAGGGAGGAGGCGTCCACGAGCAACGAGCGGAACGAGATCGGGATTGTCGACCCCAACGGGCAGAGGTTGCGCGTCGCGCAGATTGCCGGGGTCCTGGCTAGGCGCATCGTTTGCTATGCGAAGCCGGGCGACCGGTTCGAACGGGGGCAAAAGCTCGGCATGATCATGTTCGGTTCTCGAGTCGACCTTTTCGTGCCGGCAGGCTCTCGTGTGGACGTCGTGCAAGGGCAGAAGGTGAAGGCCGGACTGAGCGTTATAGGGAGGCTTCTATGAACCCGTTGGGCGACCCCCGCGGCGACAGGCTTTCGATGGGGAAGGTTCGGATTCTTCCCCGGCGCAATCCCGCCCGCGTTCCGCTGAAGCAGCGGGTGCGGTCGGCGCAGATCAAGAAGGGAGTCTATTTGATTCCCAGCCTCTTTACCGCGGGCAATCTTATCTGCGGTTTTTTCTCCATCATCTCGACCTTCAGCGAGCAGTATCTGCAGGCCGCCGTCTTCATTATTCTCGCCAATCTCCTGGACGGCCTGGACGGTTGCGTGGCCCGCTTGACCAAGACCACGAGCCAGTTCGGCATCGAATTCGATTCGCTGGCCGATTTGATCTCCTTTGGTTTGGCCCCGGCTATTCTGGTCTATTACTGGGCTTTGGTTCCATGGGGGACTTGGGGATGGCTGGCCGCCTGTCTCTATGTGGTTTGCGGGGCGCTCAGGCTGGCCCGGTTTAACGTGCAAATTGGCTCGGTCGAGAAGACGTATTTTGTCGGTTTGCCGATTCCGGCTGGGGCGGAGATGATCGCGGCCATTGTGCTCATGTATTATTTCGTGGGCGGCGAAGGGGCGACGCACAAGCAGATCATCCTGCTCCTCGTCATCTATCTACTGGCGGGGTTGATGGTGAGCAATTTCCGCTACTTCAGTTTCAAGCAACTCAAGTTGAAAAAGCGGCATCCTTTCTGGCTATTGGTTTCGGCAATCTTATTTATTAAGCTCACGATTGCGGAGCCGCAGATCATGTTTTTTATGGTTTTTCTCTTGTATACTTTATCCGGGCCCCTGTTATGGGGTCTAACGCTTCACAAGCGACGGCGGGAGAAACGGGAGGAAGTCGCAGAGGTTACCCAGTAGACAGATTTCTTCCCTGGCCGTAAGAAATTTGAGACTCCCGCTGGCATTGCCGCGGGAGTCTTCGTTTTACGGAGGAGAAACAATGTCAGACAAAGCCAAGGATCAGGCCCTGGTCAAAATTTTCGATACCACGCTGCGTGATGGGGAGCAATCTCCGGGCGCGAGCATGGACGTGGAGGAAAAAGTCGTCATCGCTCGCCAGTTGGAAAAGCTCGGCGTCGACGTGGTGGAGGCCGGGTTTGCCGCTTCTTCTGAGGGCGATTTCGAATCTGTCGTGCGGGTGTCCAAGGAAGTGAAGCGGCCGATGGTGGTGAGCCTGGCACGCGCGCAAGAGGGAGACATCAAGAAGGCCTTGAAAGCGGTCGAGCACGCCAAGCACCCCGGCATTCACATCTTCATCGCGACGTCGGACATCCATATGAAGCACAAGCTTCGGATGGCGCGCAACGAGGTTTTGGATGCCGCGGCATGGGCGGTCAACTACGCGAAGAAGCACATCGACTATATCGAGTTTTCGGCGGAAGATGCCTCTCGGAGCGACCGGGACTTCCTTGTCCAGGTGTTCGCCGAGGTCATCCGGATGGGCGCGAAAACCGTGAACGTTCCGGACACGACCGGTTACGCAATCCCTTCGGAATTCGGCTCGCTGGTTCGCTACCTGGTGGAGAAGACGGAAGGGTCGGATCGGGTTACCTGGAGCGCCCATTGTCACAACGACCTCGGCCTGGCAGTGGCTAACTCGTTGGCGGCGGT
>JACPFH010000465.1 GCA_016183075.1 Deltaproteobacteria bacterium
AATCACTCCGCATTAGAGTAATGGGGGATTGACTAGAGAGTCGAGAATATATAAGGTCGCGCCGGGGTCAATCAGGCGAAGCCGAGGCCGAGCTTTCTCACATGAATCACCATTCTAGATTTAGAGTTCCCTGCGCGATGCGCTTAGGGCTGGCAACGATTGTCATGATGGCGATCCTATGTTTTCACCTGCCAAGCTGGTCAGGCCAGCAGCCCACCACGAGCACACTACCCGACGGGACTAAAGTCACCACCCATCCGGATGGGTCGCAAACCTCCGACTACCCCGACGGCAGCAGGTTCACGCGGAATGCGGACGGATCGAGAACTACAGAGCAAACAACGAAGGGGCCGGATGGACAATCTACCACGACCAGGACGACATACAGACCCGATGGGACCAGGGTCACGGAACCACCCACACCCCCGGTAGAGGACAAGCCCGTCGCCACCAGGCAGCGCAGAGACGGAGGAACGGAATACAGATACGCCGATGGGACCAGAGTTAAGTTCAAGGGCAACGGCGATGTGGAGATCGAGCAACCAGGACCCACAGGAACGACCGAGACGATCTATAAGCCCGATGGCAGGCGCCTGGTCAGCGGGCCGCCCGGCACGCTACAGAGCGCGGCGCCGGCCGGAACGACCAACATGTTCGCCATTATGGACACTCGGCCCAAACAGAATTTTTGTTTCGACGCCGAACCGAGCGAAGTCATGGATAAATTCAAATTGTCCCTCGGTCTCAGCCCGACCTGGCTCGGTAAAATAGACGGGTACGGCTCCATGTTCAACAGCCCTGCGAGCCCACAGCAGATCCAGGAGGCAGCAAAGAAATCGGGCCTGAACTTCTGCATGAGCTTCAAGTCCCCCGAGCCCGATTATTGCTCGATCTTCACCCCTCTCACGGCCTTCCGCGGCCACGACGAGAAACCTCACCAGGGAGGCCCGCACGACCATGACGCGCCGGACCCGCCGCTCACTTGGGGAGTCACACCGCCTGAGACCGTGATCCGCTGGGAGGCAGAGCGATGAGCGGCAATCGCCGGCTCAACCGGCCTTCCCTTCGGGTGATCATGGTTCTTTTTCTCTTTGCTTTAGCAATCCTCACCGCTCCGGCCCAAGCGGCAGAAGAACCGCCGCCGTTTAATCCTCCCTGGGGCCCAACCCGAGAGAGAGTACCCCAGGAGGTAAAGGACAAAGAGAATGAGACTCCACTTTCGTGGTGCGATAACCCGGAGACAAAGCAGTTTGAGGTGAACTACATTGACGCCAATACGGGCACGAGAACGACGATCCGCCGCCAGGAAGTGCCGCTGACGCCGGACGGAAAGACCACCAAGATCGTCTGGGAGATCACGACTCAGGAGCCGGGGCAACCCAGAAGGAAAGTCACCTACGATCTTGAGCCCGGCAACGAAACGAGAAGGGAGCGGGTCGGTAGAGATAAGCCCACCACGAGACCGGTACAGGAAGGAGACCTCTTCGATCCCGCGAAACAGCCGAAGCGAAGCTCTGTGGATTGGAATCTGTTTTCGACGCACCTGGCGAATGTCGTCGCATCGACGCCGCTCAGGATGCAAGAAGCACCCCCCGATGAGGCGGAGGTTTTGGCCGCGACCACACAGACACAGCCCTCCGGCTCCGTATCGGGATTGCCTCCCGCGAGGGGTTTGAAATCATTGGCGTCGCTGCAGCCCCCCACCATCAACGGGAAGATCTTCACTTACGGGAATCCTCCGGCCGACGCGTTGGTGTTTCGCGACGATCCGCCGCCGGTTACACCGAATGAATTCGCCTCGCGCACACCGGCCCATACATGGGGACCGATGGCCTCCGACGGGCCTTCCACCTGGAAGCCCGGAGAGGAGATCCGTGGCGAAATTCCCGGGGGCATCAGGGTAGGATCCGGGTGGAGCTGGGCGCGAATCCCGGCCGAGACCGTGCAGGGTTGTGTTTACGGAAGTGACGATGACGATGAGGGACCCTGGAGAGGTGACTTGCGGTTCAGAGTGGGCTTTTAGAGCAACAGCCTTTGCGACGTAGACCCATGAACAGTCCGTCTCGCTTCCTATGGATCTGTGGAGCCGCGGCGATACTTTTTTGTCTCGCCTTGGCAATCGAGGAAATCCGGGTTCAGGAAAGAATGCCCAACGATCCCTATCTTTATTCCAAAGGGAGCTGGGGTCAGGACTACCAGGATCAGTGGGGCCACTGGAAGATCGGCCTCACGCCTATGGGCATGGGAAGATCCGCCTGGGACATCGAGACCGGCGAGAGAAATCCGGTTGTCGTCGCGTTCATCGATAGCGGTCTCGACTACATCCACCCGGAGATCTCGAGGAAAAACGTCTGGATCAACGAGAAGGAAGTGCCCGGCAACGGCGTTGACGATGACAAGAACGGCTTTGTGGACGATGTCATCGGCTGGAACTTCATCGACGGCGATAACAACGTCTGGGACAGCGACGGCCACGGCACTTTCACGGCCGGCGTCGTCGCGGCGATGACGCATAACGGCGAGGGGATCGCGGGCATCAACCGCGGCGTCAAGATCATGCCTGTGCGCGCCTTGAACTTTCAAGGGCGGGGAAGCGCCTCCCACATGGTCGGCGCTGTCATCTACGCGGTCAACAACGGCGCGCGCGTCATTAACATCAGCATCGAGCAGTTGGAAGCGGCAAGATCCGTCGCCCTCCAGCGGACCGTGGACTACGCCCAGAAGAAAGGGGTCGTGGTCATTGTCGCCGCCGGCAACCAGGGACGCGATACTGCGACCGTCACTCCTTCCGCCCTGGAGCATGCGATCACCGTGGCCGCCACGGACGCGCAGGATAAGCGGATGGGATTTTCCAACTGGGGAAAATACATCCGGCTCTCCGCGCCGGGTGAAGAGATCCTCCCGCAGGACGGACTTTCTTCTCATGGCGGGAAGCAAGCACTACAAGGCTGCGAACGCTTTCCTCGGCCGGGACGCCAGGTACTACCATGCCACCGGCACTTCCTTTTCCGCGCCTTTTGTCACCGGCGTCGCTTCTCTGCTCCTGGCGAAGAATTCGAGTCTCAATCCCGCCCAGGTGGAGCGGATGCTGCTCATGTCGGCGGACGATGTCGAGGCCCTCGGATGGGACCAGCTCACAGGTTACGGAAGGCTGAATGCGAGGAAAGCCCTGGAGGCGGACCCGGATTATTTTCTGTATGCGGAGCTCCATCGGATGGCCCCGGCCAAGGAAGGAAACAGGACTGTCATTCAGGCGCTCGGCACCGCCACGGGGAGCCATTGGGGTAGCCACCACCTCGAGGTGGGGCAGGGAGACAATCCGACCACTTGGCGCAAGGCAGGCACGCCGGCTCGAGGACAGGTCAGGGATGGCGTCCTGGGAACGCTCACGTTCCAGGACTTCGGCAAACCGGGAAAGTGGAGCATCCGCGTCGTGGCGCAGGACAGCAAGGGCCTCTCCAGGGAATCGAGATTGACCCTGACCCTCCAGTGATTCTCTCCTGCCCTGGCGGGGAAACTCGGGCCGGTCCGCCTGGCGGGCCGGATCAAGTTATAGGATTGACGAGAAAGCCAAAAACAAGTATAAGCCGTCGCAGAAATCTTAGGCGCATGTTCAAAAAAGGAGGCCCAATGAAACAGAGCGTGTCTGTTGCAGGTAGCAGCGCGGCGATATTGGTCTTTCTTCTTGGCACGGTTCTTTTTTCGCCTCAGGCCCAGGCCGTGGTCGGTGACGTGACTTTAACGGGTCTGCCGCCGAACACGATCGTGAGCCTCACGGACGAAAAGACCGGGCAGAAGGAAGAGGGCCGGACCGATGACCGGGGAGTAGTGGTCATTCCCCTTGGCCGCAGGAACTGGGAGCGAGGGAGCTACACTGTGACTGCGAGGAACCCGTCATTATTCCCTGGAACCCCAAGCCGCAGGATTCAGTTGTCCGATGGTCCCAACAGAGTAGATATGAGCGGGCTCGTGCCTTTCGTAGGCGGGGTCGTCCCGAGACTCGGCCATGCGGTTGGTGTAAGTGTAGATAGCAAGTTCTTCGATCAACGGGGTTTTGAGACCGCCTCTCCCGGATTTAGTCTGAAAGTTCATCCCGCAATTCCGTTTTTGCAGGAAACCTTTACCCTTTCCCCCTATGTAAAATTCTCGGTGATCCCGGATATCCAGGGAGACAAGGATGATCGGTTTGACCACAAAGGAATCTTCCAGAATGTGGTGGACGGCGGTCATATGTTTTCTCTAATGGGTGGTCTGGCGCACGAGTCGGACCTTGAAAAATGGAGAATTTCCCCTCGACGCGCTCGTATCTATGGCGGTCTTTACGCCGAGGCGGGATTCGTCCATTACAATCTCAACATGAGACGGCTGGAACAGCCTAAGGCTCCGTTCATCGAGGCTCGCAATTTCGACACGGATGATACCGGCTTTCGCGTCGGGTTTGGCGGCAGCATACGGGCACAGTGGGCTAGCGGCCTGACCCTGGGGCTGCGTGGCGGGCCAAATGCCGAGTTTACAGATATTCTCAACGGCGGCAGGAAATGGCGGTGGAGGGGTAACACGTCCCTATTCCTGGGTTACGTCTTTTAGTTTTGAACGGGACGGGACGGTCAAAAACAAGTATAAGCGCTCGCAAGCCGCAGAACCGCTGTTGAGTCTCCGGGCGGCTGCAATTCCCGCACGGCAGGAAAGTTTCTCTGCCGCCTGTAGAGCGTAGTGCGGGAAATCCGCACGTTGCGTTCGTTAGGGGACCGTAGCTCTAATTTTGGAGCCTCCTCCTACCAGCGAACAACTATCCCAAGCTTTGTCCGGAAATAGAAGTGACAGGAAGTTCCTTTTGAAAGGCAGCTGCCGGGAACTCAAATTCGCCCGAATCACCCGCTGACCAGCCCTCATTCCACAGCTTCACGCAGCCGCTCATCATCTCGACATGCCCCAAAGTCAAATGCTAGAAGGGGAGAGACAGAAAAGAGGGGATCCTGTGGGCGTTTTAGACGGGAAGGTAGCGCTCATCACCGGGGGCAGTCGTGGAATCGGCAAGGCTATCGCCCGAGCCTACGCCCGCGAGGGAGCGAAAGTCTGTATCTGCGCCCGTCGCGAGTCCGGTCTGCGAACTGCGGCGGCGGAAATTCGCGCCCAAGGAGGCGAGATAAGCTGGTGCAAAGCCGACATCACGAAAGTAAGAGACGTGAGGCGTCTGCTGAAGGAGGCGCGGGCGCGCTACGGCACCCTCCACGTGCTGGTGAACAACGCCAGTATTCTGGGTCCCCGCGAGCCGATCGTAAGCTACCCGCTGGCCGCGTGGGAAGAGGTCGTCAAGGTCAACCTGACTGCGCTTTTCATCGTTACGAAGGAGGCGCTCAAGATCATGATGCCGCAGAGAGAGGGATCGATCATCAACCTTTCTTCCGGCGTGGGCCGGATCGCTAGGGAACGGTGGGGAGCCTACGCGTGCTCCAAATTTGGCGTGGAAGGATTCACGCAGGTCTTGGCCGACGAGGTCAAAGAATGGAATATCCGCGTAAACGCGGTCAATCCCGGGGGAACAAGAACCGAGATGCGGGCCCGAGCCTATCCCGAGGAGGATCCCATGACCCTGCCGCTCCCCGATGCGATTACCGGGGTCTTTGTTTATCTCGCTTCGGCAGATTCGATCGGGACCACCGGCAAATCCTTCGACGCTCGCGATTGGCTTCGAAAATCGAATTGACGCGCCTGGCCCTTTCTATTAAAGTGCTAAAAAAATGCGGGGAACCGAGACGTCAAACTAGGGAGGTGTCGGGATGAAAACCAGCTACTGGATTGCCATCGCGGTGGTGGCTTTGATTGCGGGAGTCCTCGTTGGCTATGGCGTGTGGGGCCCGCAGGCCGCGAGGGTGCCCGAAGTGGAAGCGCAGGTGGCTTCGGTCCAGGCCCAGGTCGAACAGTTGAAGAAGAAAGTGGCCGAGATGGAGGCCAACTTGGGAAGGGTTACGAACGAAAAACTCAACCTGGAGAAACAGGCCGAAGAACTCAAAGACGCCCTGGAGAAAGCCACCAAAAAGCGCCGTTGATGCGACTTTGCCTCGGAGGTTGTCGCCCTCGCTCAAGCACGGAAGCAAGCCATGAATCAAGCGGTCGGAAAATCCTTTCCGGATCTCGAGCTGCCGGATCACGAAGGGCAGGCTGTGAAGCTTTCCCAGATCGCGGGGAAATTCCCTCTGATCCTGGTGTTTTACCGTGGCTATTGGTGACCCAAGTGCCAGGTGCAGTTGCGCCTGCTGACGGAGTTTCAGCGAGAGACGGCGGTTAGCTATTGCAAGCTTGCCGCCGTGAGCGTCGATCCGCCGGAGGTCAATGCGGCCTTTCGCGCCGGGCTGGGGGCAAGTTTTCCGTTTCTGGGCGACGGGGATCGCAAGGCTATCCATCGACTGGACATCGTCGACTCCTCTGACAAGCGCCACGGTCTGATCGCGATCCCGTACACGTTCGCGCTCATGCCTGATCTTGCAGTGCATAACATCTACTGCGGGTGGTGGTACGTTGGTCGTCCGACGATCGAGGAGATGCGCCAGGATTTGCGGGCCATGATGAAGAAGTGCCGCGCCGATTTCGATCCGCAAGCCCGATCGCCGGGGCTCTAGAACTTTAACCGGATTGTGGTATCGTAAAAAATGATGAATCCAGCGGAAATCCAGGCAATATTGGAAAAGGCGCTTCCGGGATCGACCATTCGGGTGGATGATCTGACCGGGGGCGGGGATCACTTTCAGGTGTGGATCATCTCCTCCGCGTTTCAAGGAAAGAGCCTCATCGATCAACACCAGATGGTTTACGGGGCGCTCCGTGAGGCGCTGGGAGACGAGCGGATCCATGCTCTGGCGCTGAAGACGTACACGCCGGAACAGTGGGAGCGTTATAATTCGTAAGGATAACGGAGAAAGGAGATCTGCATATGGCGGATGAGGTATTGGCTAAGATCGAAGAAAAGGTGAAGAGTAACAAGATCATGCTTTACATGAAAGGGAATCCGAATTTTCCCCAATGCGGCTTTTCCGCTCACGTCGTGGATATTCTTCAATCCTACGGCTACCCGTTCGAGACCGAAGACGTGCTCGCGGACCCGGCGGTCAGGGACGGGGTCAAGCGCTACTCCAACTGGCCCACGATTCCCCAGATTTACATCGACGGGAAATTCATTGGCGGCTGCGACATCTTGCACGAGCTCCACGAGAAGGGAGAGCTGGAGCCGATGCTGAAAACGGCCTTTGGGAAGTAAGCGGTAGACGCCGTCGTCATCAAAGGCGAGCAAAAGCTCCTCAGCTTCGACAAAGCCGGGCTCGGAAAGCTGCTTTCAATCCTATCCGGTTGGTGCCTTCAGACCTAGGTCACCCAGTATTGTCATTGCGCAGTTACGGCCCGGCGCCGCGGTGATCGAGCCCCCCGGATAGGTGCACGCGCCTGTGAGGTAGAGCTGGCGGATCGGCGTGCGGTAGTCCGACATGCTCGGGTGAGGCCGTAGAAATCCTTCCTGGGAGAGGACGTGGCCCAGTCCGCCGATGTCGCCGCGAAAGAACATGGGATTGTTGGCCTCGATCTCCGGCGGGGTGACCACGATCTTTCCCACGACCGTTTTTTCGTTGACGTTTGGGATGTACTCGCGCACTCGCTCCATCTCATGGCGCA
>JACPFH010000466.1 GCA_016183075.1 Deltaproteobacteria bacterium
AAATGGTGTCTCGCCCATCACCGGGAAAACTTCCATTACACCCATTTCGAGGAAATCTGCGAGATCATGAAAGCCTACGACGTCGCGTTCTCCTTGGGCGACGGGCTCCGGCCCGGCTGCATCGCTGATGCGAACGACGAGGCTCAGATGGGCGGGCTCGCCACTTTGGGCGAGTTGACGAAAATCGCGTGGAAGCACGACGTCCAGGTCATGATCGAGGGTCCGGGCCATGTCCCCATGCAGCTCATTTGGGAGAACATGACCAAACAGCTCGAATTGTGCCACGAGGCGCCCTTCTACACTCTAGGGCCGCTTACCACCGACATCGCTCCCGGCTACGACCACATCACGAGCGCCATCGGCGCCGCGATGATCGGCTGGTACGGGACGGCCATGCTCTGCTACGTCACGCCCAAGGAGCATCTCGGCCTGCCCGACCGAAAGGACGTGAAGGATGGGGTTATTGCTTACAAGATAGCTGCACACGCTGCCGACCTCGCCAAGGGGCATCCGGGTGCGCAGCTTCGCGACGACGCGTTGAGCCGTGCGCGCTTTGAGTTCCGCTGGGAGGACCAGTTCAACCTGAGCCTCGATCCGGACACTGCCCGAGCGTTCCACGATGAAACCTTGCCCGCGCACGCGGCCAAGGTCGCTCACTTCTGCTCCATGTGCGGTCCGCACTTCTGCTCCATGAAGATCACGCAGGACGTGCGGGACTACGCGGCGAAGAAAGGGCTGGATGAAAAAGCCGCCTTGGAAGTGGGGATGAAAGAGAAGGCCGAGGAATTCAAGAAAAGCGGAGCGAAGATTTACCAGGAGGTTCCGGCGGAGGCGAGCAGCGCTGATAGCCCGACAGGGCTACGGGCTTCCGCCAAAGACTAGCCCGAGTCGTTCGCGTAGCGCCTCAGCTTGTATTCTCAGAACTTCAGCAGGTCGAACTTCGTCAGCGTGACCGCGGGGCCCAGCCGCGGCCCGTTTACGAGCTGGTAGGTCACGTACTGCTCGATATAGATGCTCTCGGCCGACATTCCGTCGACCGGGACAACCACCTTGAATCCGCGGAAAGCGGCCTCACTCGCCGTGTAGACGACCGCTCCGTGAGCCGCAGTGCCAACCATTACGAGGGTCTTGATTCCCCGGTCCTTGAGAATCTTCTCCAGGTCCGTCCCGGTAAACTTGTTCGGGCCGGAGTGCACGACCGGCTCCCCTTCGCGGGGTGGGACCTCGGGAAGGATGTCCGCTATCTTACCCGTCGATGTCGCGTGGAGGACCGGCATCCCCTTGGCACGCGCCTCGGCGAGGAGCTTCCGGATCTTGGGCACGCTCGCGATGCACCGCGGGCGTCGTTCCGGATTGCACGTCTGCTTTTGGATATCGAGGATAAACAGTGCGGTCTCCTTGAGGTTGGTGATGGCGACGGGCTTCAACTCCGGGGCCGGCGGAGCTTTGGCCGTGGACCACTCGTCCACTATAGTCTGGGCGGCGACGGAGGCCGCGCCGAGCAAGCCAAGCACGATAAAGCAGGTGGTCATCGCGCCTGAGAGCGCTTTCTTGACGGTCATATCGATTCTCCGTTGACGATCGTTCATCGTTCTCTCCTCCTTCTTCTGAGCCTGAGAGCTTTCTTGATGCACACGGTCGTAAACTGCTGGGTGTAGCGATCCTGAAAGTGCAGCTCGGCCGGGTGCTTCTGTTTTGTGCAGAAAGACTACCCGATAACGTGGCGTTAAATCAATCTTTGAATGATCTCATTGGAGGGTGGGCCTTTGCTACTCCTTGGGGTAATGAGGCTCGCAAAATCCACTGGATATAGTTAAGGGCCGGCGATTAGGGGTCAGGCGGCTTTGTTCTTCTTGCTCGGCCATTTCCCTTTGTTGGGAACCAGGCGCTTTCTCTTCTCGGGACGGGCGCTGCCCTGTCGTGCCCTCCATCGCTGCAGCCCGTTTCTCAGTCTCGCCGGGTCGAGATCCAGGGTTTCGCAGATGCTGTTGAATGAGAAAATTCCGTCATCTTCCGAGTTGATCCACTCCTCCGCCTCCTGAAATAACCTGGAATTGGTCCTGGAGGGTTGGAAAAAGTAGCTCTGAAAGCAGGCGATGCCGTCCTCAAGCACGGCCAGCATTAACGCTTTTAGCGCCTGGTCACGGGGAGAAGAGTGCCTGGACTGGTGGGCGTTTTCATATTGAAACCGGCTTAGCGGGTCGGGCGCGAAGATATGACGCGCGAAACTATCGATTTCGTGAGGGCTGTACGGCTCCATTGCCGGAGGCAGATTCATTAAAACCCTTTTTTCCCCCGGCCCTTCAACAGGTCGACGACCAAAAGTAAAACGAAAAAGCCTACGCCAACCGCGAAAATCCACAAGACGGGGATCCACTTGTCCATGGTTGCTTCCTCTCCGGAATAAAAAAGGCCAGCGTCAACGATCCGTTGAGCTGGCCTGCCTTTATGCAAGTCCCCCCGAGGGGTAACTTTCAAACGGGCCTGCTGTTTTTCGGCACAAAAAAACCGACCCCGAGTCTCTTCCCATGGGTCGGCTTACGCCCCAACCGGCCGCCTCGTACATCGAGGTTGCCCTTTGGGTCATCCGCGCAGATGAACCGACGCTACTAGAGCCTCGGGCTCATGTCAAGAGGTCTTTTTTCGCGGCGGAAATTTTTCCAATTCCCGGTCGAGCGTGAAGACGATCACCCTTTC
>JACPFH010000467.1 GCA_016183075.1 Deltaproteobacteria bacterium
ACGAATGGGGATGGACAGGGCTCCTCGCTTCCGGCTCCATCCGCAGAGAGTAACCGTCGGCCCGGAGTCGCTGTTGCCTCTCACTGAATCAAGGCCCAATTTCCCGACCGGATGTCCTGTCGCAGCGCGTAAACGCCGCTATCATCACCCCGCACCTTGAACCAGCGATAATCCGGCTCTACCCAACGGCTGATCACTTCCAAGATTTCTAATTTCTTCTCTCCAAGATAGAAGCTACGAGGCGTCTCTTCGCCACGGAACCCCGCGTAGCAATCCACACGTATGTGAATTTGGTTTCTATCCAACCTTCAGTTGTCCTTTATTTGTCCTCGTGACCTAAGTCTGAAGCGGATTCACCGCGCTGTTCGAGACTCGAGCGTTAGAGATTTCGACAAATTCCCATATCGTGGCGCTCTCGCGATCGCGCCGCCATTCATTTATCCAAGACTGACCTTGAATCTCCCCCGTATCACGGCTTTACGGTACATCACAAAAAGGCCTGCACGACCGCCCTATGACGCAAGCTTTACTTTGGGTACTTGACAAGACCATCCCGTTTAGAGGTGTCGTCTTTTTTTCAATGACCTACCGAAGTTCTTTGAGGAGGGCATCAAGCAACCGGTTGAGAGATCCTTCAATTTCTTGTGGTCTCCGCAACGGCACACACAAAAAGGTCCTCCCGTAGTGCTGAAAACTGCGTATGTTTCCCACGTTCCTCTTCCAGGAAAAGGCGATGATGTGCTTTGGCATGTCGTAGTAGGCGCCATATATAATCGGCCCATCAATCTTTAGCTCAGTAGTCGTGGGCACCTCCCACCAGAGGCCGCACTCGATGTATACCTTCTTGTAGGTTTTCGTCTGGCCAGTGATAGGGACCCAAATCCAGTAGCCATACCCACCGCTTCCGCCACCGGGGCTAGGTCGTCCGGCCCGCGGCGTGTCGTCCAGAGGAGACCATTGTCGTCTCCTGCGAACCGCCTCTGCGAGCAGTTGGCCCATTTGGTGTTCGAACGTTGCAACAGTGTTTTTTGCGTCCAGATATTGCTGCACGCCTTCCTCAAGAAACGATCTCATTTCCTCGCGCATCGTCCTCTCCTCAGAGTTTCAAAACGTCCAGCCAAGCCAATGTCATTTGAAGCTGACTCACTTCTGATTGGTACGGGCTTGGCGTTCGCAAACCCAACAACTTCTGCTCGATAGCGCCGCAGAAACTCCATGCCCATGCGCGCCACACAAGACATTCTAGCCCCTCCCAAAGACACCGGCGAAGTCCCCGGACAACGTCCCCCCATAGAATCGAGCTGATGTCTATCTCCTTATGCTTATGGAGACGCTTGCCAACTTCAGTCCAGGCAGGCATCACTTCATCTGTTATCAGAATGAAATGGTACCAAGTGGTGCCAGGTTTTGCCGCTTCGAGCTTCTTAGCGGTTTCGAAAGTCTTCGTGAATCGGTCGTCCTGGACCTTTACTTCGACATGCGTGCCTTGGCCCTCTGGTGATTTCCACGTCACCACGATGTCGGCTCTCCGCTCTTGATCCTCGGTGTAAACCTCGCGCTCGATTGTCAGCGACTTCAAGGACGCCGCCTCACAATTCATCACGGTGCCGAAAAGGGTCTCTGCCAGAACACCTGTTTCTGATTTCTCCAATAGCCACGCAAGCCAGTCAGACCAGTCCTCTTCACGGGACAGCCGGAGTGGTCGGAAGTTTTCCAACCCTAACGTCGATGGGTCACCGCCAAGACATCGGAGCCTCTTCTGCCAATCGGCGTACAGACGATTGTATTCTCGTTTGGTTGGCTCAAGAGCCTCACGAGACTTGTCCTGCATCCGCTTAATGGCCATCCACCGGTCCGAGGACAAGCGTTGGTTAACATTGAAGTTCTTGAGGAAAGCCCACGAACGGCGTGACCAGCGTGGGGTTGGCCCGATTGTCGCGCTCATGCGGTCGATTCCTGTGCAGCTTTTAGAACCTTTACAGATCTCGTCAGAGTTTCGGCGTGCTTCAGGGTGCACTGCGTATGCAGGGTCGCGTCTTCAACCTTGAATCAAGCGCGGCCGTGCGTCGCTCGCCCCTAGCTCGTACTCTTCCGTTTCACTCTCACCCGAAAACACCCGCGGTACTCGCCCGGCTCAATCTCACAGCAATTCTCCCTTAAATGCCCTGTCGAGGATGGAAGACAGCATGGCGTCGAGTTCGGCGGCAGTCTCAGTCTGAAGTTTTGGAGCGTTAAGCTCACCTTTCGCGTCCACCCACGTCCACGGCGGCAGCAAGAGTAGCATTTACAGCGATGCACGGCCGAATAGGCAAACCCGGCCGATTTTACTATGAAATCCGGGGATGGCAATACAGAAAATTCAGGCAACGGGCAAAACGGAACAGGCACGCAAGCATTACGGCCTTTCGGGAATTCCCGAAAGGCCGTAATCGTGCGGTTGAGTCGTGATTGTGGTGCTAAAGCGAAAGAACGTAACACAATTCTGCGGTGACGCCGCTGTTACCCGCCGGTCCGTCGAGCCTTTTTTCCGAAGAAGCGGGCACTCTCTCTCCGCCGGACAGAAACACGCCTGGCGTCGGCCTCGTACGCGCGGGCAACAGCTCGGCCTTTGCGCCTTGCCGGTCCATCCTTTCCTAGAAGTTGGCGAGCCACGGCTGAAAGGGCGAGGCATTGTCGCAGACCTTCCTCCGCGCTACGGGGAAAACGGGTGCAACGAAGCTCTGCCTTAACCCGGCTGAGACGCTTAAGCCATCGGGGAGGGCGCTTTTTAGACCTCATGGGAGCCGCTTGATAATCGACTCAAAGTGCTCGATTGGGTAGGCCCCCTTGATCGGAATGCCGTTCAGTAAAAAGGCGGGAGTACCGGAAAATCCCAGCTCGTGCGCCTCTTGGATATCGGCCTCAACAGTGGCTTTGACCTTCTCGCTTCGGACGTCTC
>JACPFH010000468.1 GCA_016183075.1 Deltaproteobacteria bacterium
CGATGGGAGGAGATTCCGGAGTACGGCTATGCCTGGACGCCCACCCGAGTTCCGTTCGGGTGGCAACCGTTCACTGCCGGCCACTGGTTCTGGCAGGACCCCTGGGGGTGGACGTGGATCAGTGAAGAGCCGTGGGGATGGGCCCCGTCTCACTATGGCCGGTGGACGTTTTATCGAACCCGCTGGTATTGGGTGCCGGTCGAAAGAAGAGTTGTAGAGGTTAGGTACCTCCCGGCGGTTGTTGGATTTGTTCGCGCCAGGGAACATGTTGGCTGGTTCCCGTTGCATCCGCGCGATCGCTTGGTTCCCTGGTGGGGCCGCCGCGCCGCGCCTCAAAATGTCACATTTGTTAACCAGAGAAATGTCGTCGTTGTGAACCAGAATACTTTTGTTTCCGCTAGAAACGTTACAACGAACGTCGTACGGGACACTATAATCGTGAAGGAGGCAAGATCCGTCCGGGTGATGGAACAACCGCTCCCCGTCCCGAGCCGTTCGTCGTTACGGGTGGCCGCCGGCAGGAAGGCACACAGCCCCGAGCGGCCTCCAGCCAACGTTCTCTCGCGGCCGGCTGTAGTGCGTACCGCGCCCGCCCCACCACCGCCAACATTCCAGGAAAAGTTGCCTGAGATCCAACGGGCCCAGGGAGAACCGGTAGCCCCGGAGAAGGCACTGACGATCAGTTCAAAAAATGTGAAGATGCACGCTCGCCGCAATCCGATCCGACCCGCAGCCGTGGAGGCAAGCCGCGCAGACTTCGCGCCGCGCACACCAAGCACCTCAACCTCCTCACCGCAAACTTTGACAGCTGCCAAGGGCAAAAAACTGGCTACGCCAGAGGAACCGGTTCTCACCAGCTTGCCCCAGAGGCCGAAGCCGCCTGAGAAGTCTCCGCCACAGCTAGAGCAGGCACGGTCTGCCCCGCCAAAGCCAACAACGGAAACCGCTAAAGCTCCGGAACCGCAGCAAGGGCAGCAACCAAAGGAGCGGCTGCGGACGGATCAGCAGCGGGCAGAGCAGCGGCGCCGGGAGTTGGAGCGCCGCCAGCGGCAGGAGGGAGAACGTCGGAAACAGGAAAGCCAGATGGAGGCACAGAAGCGCAAAGAGCAACAGCAGTTCCAAAGTCAGCAGCAACACAAAGAGCAGGAACGCCAGGCGCTGGAGCGACAGCAGAAGCAACAGGAACAAAAACATCAGAAAGAGGAAAGCCAGCCGCAGGCTCAGAAGCGCAAAGAACAACAGCAGCTCCAAAAGCAACAGCATATAGAGCAGGAGCGCCGGCAATTGGCGCGCCGGAAGCAACAGGAACAAAAAAGTCAGAAAGAAGAACGCCAGCTCCAGGCACAGCAGCTCAAAGAGCAACGGCAACAGGAATTACAGTATCACAAGCAGCAACAGCAGCTCCGCAAAGAACAGCAGCGCGGAGCAAAAAAACCCGGCGTGGAGCAACAGCAGAAAGAGGAGGAGACTCAGTATGAAATTAAGTGATCACATTCAGTACGAGTATCAAATGATCAGACAAGGGATTAAAAAAACGCTGGTCCTACTTTCGTGATCGCAGCTCGTTGCCATTATTGCTCAGAGCAAAATTCTGCAGGCCTCATTTCCACGTTTTGAGAATTCTCAAAACGTGGAAATGTCCAGGAGCAGGTTCGGAACGCCACAGGTTAGAGACGACAACCTAGCAGGCTGCGGAAAAACTCTCCGTTCACCCTTCGACACGCTCAGGGCGAACGGAGGCCCCGTTGAAATCATTGATGATTTTCCGTTCATGCTGAGGCTCTCGAAGCATGAAAATCACTTTTTCCGCAGCCTGCTAGACAGTGCGACGCTCGCGGGCAGTATCGGGGCTCTCTGTGCTTTTGGACGACGAATCAGTCTCGCTCGCGGCCCAGGACTTTGATGCGCACGGGGGCGCGGTCGGTGCCCCGATACCGGTCGCGGACGTATGCCGAGCCGTATTTCTTCCGGAAGAGTTCGAGAATTCCCCGCGCAAGCTTCTTGGGGTGAGAGATCCGTTTGACGGCCCTTGCTCTCAGGTTGAGATTGCCGACGCGAATCGACACCTTGGGATCGCGGAGGAGGTTTCGGTACCATTGGACCTTGCCGCCATTCCCGGCAAGGCAAACGATCTCGTTTCCCTTTACGGCAAAGGAGAGCTCCACGATCCTGGGCTCGCCCGTCTTGCGGCCGGTGGTCGTGAGGTCGATGTAGGAAGCGCGCGTCAGGGATTCGAGGTCGTCAAGCTCCACCGTCATCTTCGACTCCTAACGCCGATTATTCACTGCCGACAGGATCTCCGGGCAAGCTCTTCAGGTCGAGGCCAATGCGCCTGCGTCTTTACAATCGTTTGAGTCGTTCGAATCGTTTTAATGGTTCAAACCGTTCAAACAATTTGAACCGCTCGAACGCTTCGAACTCTGTCCCTGTTGTTCGCAGAGCTTTTTGGATGGAAAATCTAGTCCCAAAAACGCCCAAAAAACAAGTTGGCAAGAAAATCGCTTCCAGGAGCGCTCCCGAGTGCTCCTTGACAGGGGAGACCGTAAAGAGTAATCGGACCCTCAGGTTAGGGAAAGGAGGGCTATATGGGCAAGAAACTCTGGGTCTTGGCAGTAATTTTCGCGTTTCTTTCGGCCCCGGCCTCCGGCGCTTCGGTTGAGGAATTCTATAAAGGCAAAACCATCCGCATTGTGGTCGGCTTCGCGCCGGGAGGGGCGACAGATACCAACGCCCGGCTGCTCCAGAAGGTGCTGCCCAAATACCTCCCGGGCAATCCCAGTATCGTGGTCGAGAACAAGCCGGGTGGCGGCAGCATGCTGGTGGCCAATACCGTGTACCACACGGATCGACGCGGCGAAGTACCAGTGGCTCAGTAGCACCTTTGACACCGCGGGCATGTGCGCAGCGCGGATCGACTCGGGTGTGACGAGAATCGAGGACGTGATCGGCGATCGCGGCAAGGAGCTGGTTGTATCGAGCTTTGGCAAGGGGGGACCGTCGCATATTCCGCCTGCGGTTTTCAATGCTACCCTGGGCACCAGGTTCAAGGTTGTGACAGGCTATGAGGGCGGGGCCGCGCAGCGTTTAGCCGTGAAGAACAAAGAGGTGCAGGGCTTCTGCACGACGTTCCAGACCATAACGAGCATCGCGGCCGATATGTTCGAGGGCCCGGGTGCCTGTTGCAAGGTGCTCATCGTGGCGGGCTCGGAAGTCGAGGATCACCCCTTCTTGAAGGGGGTGCCGGCGGCCGAGAAGCTGGCGGAGAAGCTGGGCAGGAGCAAGGACGATCTGGCGATGTTGCGCGCCACGCACGCGGTCAATCGGATCAATTTGCCTATGGCAGTGGCGCCCGGAGTTCCGAAGGATCGTGTTCAGGCGCTCCGCAGGGCTTATGACAAAGCGTTCGTGGATTCGGAGCTGCGCAAGGCGGCCGAGAAGATGAAGATGGATCTGAGCCCGAAGAGCGGCGAGGAGGTGAGCCGGATCGTCCAGGAATTGCTCAACACTTCCAAGCCGGTGCTTGCCAGACTGAAGGAAGTCATCCAGTAGCCTCCGTTATTTTCCCGTTTTGCGGGATGGCACGACCGACTGCGCGGCAAGATCCGACAGGCGGTTTAAACCGGGTTCGGTCGAACCCCGTCGATTCGAATAGAGGAGGGACGTATGAAGAAGAAACTGTGGTGTCTGGCAGTAGTTCTCGCGTCCTTTGCGGCCTCGGCTTCCGCCGCTACCGTGGAGGACTTCTATAAAGGGAAAACCATCCGCATCGTGGTCGGCTTCGGGCCGGGTGGCGCGACAGATACCAACGCCAGGCTGCTTCAGAGGGTCCTATCGAAACATATTCCCGGTAATCCGACCATCGTGGTCGAGAACAAGCCTGGTGGGGGTAGCTTGCTGGCGGCCAACACCGTGTACACCACCGAACCCAGGGATGGGACCGTGATCGCGTCATTCTCAAGCCACCTTGTCGTTAACCAGGCGTTAGATGCACCGGGGGTGCGATTCGACGCCGCAAAGTACCAGTGGATCGCTAGCGCCTTCGACTCGTCGGCCATGTGCGCAGTGCGCACCGACTCAGCTGTGACACGCATCGAGGACATCATGGGCGACAGGGGCAAGGAGGTGGTCGTATCAAGCTTCGGCAAAGGTGGTCTCTCGCACATTGAGCCAGTTGTCTTCAATGCCGTCTTCGGTGCCAGATTCAAGGTCATCACAGGGTATCCGGGCGGCGCCGGGCAGCGTCTGGCGGTGAAAAACAGCGAGGTCCAGGGGTTCTGCACGACGTTCGAGACGATAAAGACCCTAGAGCCCGGTATGTTTGAGGGCCCGGCGGCTTGCTGCAAGGTCATCATCATCGCCGGTGCAGATGTTGAGGAACACCGCTTCCTGCGGGGAGTGCCGGCGGCTGAGAAGTTAGCGGAGAAATTGGGAAAGAGTAAAGACGATTTGGCTATGCTGCGCGCGATGAACGCGCCGAATCGGATCAGTTTGCCCGTGGCGATGGCGCCGGGAGTTTCCGAGGAGCGTGTTGATGCGATGCGGCGGGCTTTCCAAAAGGCCTACGCTGATCTGGATTTCCAAGCGGCAGCGAAAAAGATGAACATGGACCTCCAACCAAAGACCGGGGTGGAGGTGAGCCGGATCGTCCAGGAATTGCTGAGCACGCCCAAACCCGTGCTCGCTAGGTTGAAGGAACTCATCCAGTAGCCTCCATGGCCTTTAGGGTGAGCCGAGCGGCACATACCCCTCCGCTCGAGGATTGAGCTGGAGTACACCATGCTAGAAGCTTTTGTTTCAGGTCTGCTGGACGTATTCGCTTATCCCACCTTCCTGTTGATGCTGTTAGGCATTGCCGTGGGGTTCGTCGTCGGAATTCTGCCCGGCATCGGCAGCCCGGGGGCTATGGCGATCATGCTTCCCTTCATCTTCGCCATGAAGCCGGTCGAGGCGTTCGCCTTCCTGCTCGGCATGTATGCGGTCACAGCGACTACCGGCGATATCACCTCGATCCTTTTCGGCGTGCCCGGCGAAGTCGTCTCCGCCGCGACCATCATCGATGGACATCCAATGGCAAAGCACGGAGAGGCAGGGAGGGCCTTGGGCGCGGCGCTCATGAGCTCTCTGGTCGGCGCGATCATCGGCGCATTCACTCTCGCCGCCGCGATTCCGGTTGTCACCCCCCTCGTCCTGTCCTTTAAGTCGCCGGAATTCCTCGCGCTCGGCCTACTGGGCATCGCCTTTCTCGCTGCGCTAAGTGGGGAAAATAAGCTCAAAGGGGTGCTGGCTGGGGGAATGGGGCTCGTCCTTGCGATGGTTGGTCTGGACCCGCAAGAAAATATCGAGCGTTATACGTTCGGTCTGGTGGGCCTATGGGAAGGAGTCGGGTTGGTCGCCGCTCTAGTAGGTCTTTTCGCGATCCCGGAGATCGTTGATTTGTGGGTGAAAGGCACCAGTATCGCCGAAACCCAGGTCGGCAAGCTGGGAGGAGTCTGGCAGGGCATCAAGGACACTTTTATTCATCTCGGAATCACATTCC
Source organism: Deltaproteobacteria bacterium (assembly GCA_016183075.1). Taxonomy (GTDB): domain Bacteria; phylum Desulfobacterota; class Binatia; order UBA9968; family UBA9968; genus 2-12-FULL-57-22. The sequence goes on from JACPFH010000468.1 coordinate 5,537, forward strand.
GCTGCAGCATGATTGGGACGTTCTTCGGTTTGGTTCCCGGCGTCAGCGGCGCGCTTTCACAGTGGGTCTCTTATGGCCATGCGGTCCAGAGCGCCTCCGATAAGAGCCGCTTTGGCAAGGGGGACGTTCGCGGGGTGCTCGGACCGGGCGCGGCCAATAACTCCGGCGTCGGCGCGGCGATGATTCCGACGATCGCCTTCGGCGTGCCCGGCAGCGCCACAACAGCCATCCTTCTCGGCGCCTTCATGATCCAAGGGCTACAGCCCGGACCGAAGATCCTCACGGAAAAATTGAGTCTGATTTTCTCCATGGTCTGGCTGATCGTGGTCTCTAATATCATCACCGTGATCATGTGCCTCATCTTCCTCAACCAGTTGGCCAAGATTACCCTCATACGGGGCTCGCTCCTGATCCCGGCCCTGCTGACGTTGGTTTTTCTCGGCGGGTATGCCGATACGAACTCTTATCTCGCGCTGGCGATCACGCTGGCGTTTGGCGTGGTCGGCTTGGTCATGGTCCAGCAGGGCTGGCCCCGTCCACCGATGGTCCTGGGACTCGTCCTCGGACCCTTGATCGAGCGAAACCTGTTCATCTCGTATGAAGTGTACCGGTTTGGCTTCCTTTTAAGGCCGATCGTCCTGGTGATCCTTGTGATTGCCATTGCGGTGCTCTTCCTGCCGAACATCCAAGAGTGGACGGCCAGGCGCAATGCGCTGAGGGAGGAAGCGGTTGTCGCGAACGAGGAATGACATTCTGATCAGCGCTTTCCTGGTACTCCTTCTGGTCTGGGTCGTGTGGGAGGCGCGGAGCTGGCCGTATCGCACCCGACTTTTCCCGTGGGCGATCGGCTTTCCCGTGCTGGCGCTGGCGATGATCCAGTTCGGCCTTGCCTGTTGGAAAGCCATACGTGAGCGGTCCTACGTCGACGCGGTCCACATCCATGCTGAGCCAGTTGAACAAGCGGATGGCGGGAGAAGCGGCCATCAGGTCCGGCTCGAGGTCCCAACCGGTAAGGAGGCCGGAGCCGGTCTCGATCCGAAGCTGGAGCGCCAGCGGACTATCTCCATCTCAGCCTGGACGCTCGCCTTTGCGCTGGGCTTCTGGCTTTTCGGATTCAAAGTCGGCTCGCTACTGCTGAGCCTGGGTTTCCTGCGATTGCAGGCGCACGAGTCCTGGAAAATGAGCGTTTCTTATGGTTTGGGTATCTACTTGTTTTTTCTGGTGGCTTTCGAGCTTGCCCTGGGAGCTCCCTTGCCGCCGGGAGTGATCGCCACATCGCTCGGGCTCCAGTCATTCGACTGGTATCTGGTCAGTCCCATTCTCAACATAATTCTCGGGCGGTAGAACGATTACCGGTAATTTTTTCTTCCGCGTCTACACCTTCTACAGCCAGAGCCATTGGAGGAGAAGGTGTACGGAGAGCACCGCGGCGACGCTGAAGGGGATGCTGATCTTCATGTACTCCCAAAGGTTGATCCGGTATCCGCGCTTTTCCAGCATACCGCAAGCCAACACGTTGGCTGTCGCCCCCACGGGGGTGATATTCCCGCCGATTCCCGTGCCTACCAGCATGCCGAAATATAATGGCCAAACACTCACCCCCAAGGCTTTCGCCAGGTAATCGCACACTGGGATCATGAGAATCGTGTACGGGACATTGTCGACAAACGCGGATATGACCACGGACATCCAGGTTAAAATCGCCAGATAGGCTGTGGTGCTTTTTAAGCCCGTCCCGCTAAGCCAATCCGCGAAGTCCTTAAGCAAGCCCACGCTTTCGACAGTGCCGATCACGACGAAAATCCCGATCAGGAACCAGATGGTGTCCCAATCGAACTCACGCATCATCTCGCCGATGATCTTTCTACCGATGAAGAGAGACGCGATACCGAGGAGGAAGCCTACGATGCCCGGGTGTTTCATCGGTATAAAGGCAAGAGTAAATACACTTATGAAAAAGATGATCGTTGGCCCGTAGGTTATAGGGATCTTTTCCTCCTTAATATTTACGGTGTTATTAAGGTGTCGGAATTGGACCAGGAGCGTCCCTAAGGCCACGACAACACCGACAACCGACAGCGTGCCCAGTCCCACTTTCCCCAAGAACCAGTAGAAATCGAGGAACGTCATGCCGGTCGCCATTGCGAGGATGAGCGCTGGCGGATCCGCGACCATACTGACCGTGGTCACGACATTGGAGCTAATCGCCAAGCCGACGAGGTAAAGAAAAAGAGAGGCGTTGAGCCGCTCGGCGATCTCTATAGCCAGTGGGGCGAGCATGATGACGATAACCGGGTTGGCCATGAACGACGATAAAAACGCGGCCAGCGCGCAGATGAAAAGGAGGGCGTATTTTTCCTTTCTGATCCGGGCAAGCACGTGAGTGGCAATCAGGGCAGGCACCCTGCTTTCACGAAAGACGATGGCGAGCATGCCGTATCCCCAGTAAATGGCCAGGACATCCCAATCGACTTTGTTGAGAATAGCCGAAGTTGGTGAAATTATGCCCAGGGCAATGAGCAGGGCGGCCGCTGCCAGCGAGACGTAGGCGATTTTTACATTGCGGTACAGAATCAGGATGAAACAGGCGGCAAAGATGGCCAGGGTAAGCCATTTTTCAGTCGTAGCATCGAAGATGTGATACCAGTTCATAGAAATTTCCCCATTTGTCCAAGCGCCCCGGAAGTTGTAATTTCCACGCAGCGAGCGTACTCAGCCCAGGCGGTTCTCACGTTGGCGCGGGTGGGGCAGCAGGAAAACCGTGACTGTCGTCGGACCTTACGGAAAGCTCGGCGTCCTTCCTGCGAGCAGCGCCCCGAGTTTAGCTGCGGGAAAACGCAGCCCAACATAGAAAGGGCCGAACTGGCCGTAGACGGCGCTCGCCTCATCGAAGCGCATCTCGGTGACGAGCTTTTTGAAGACCAGCGGGTCGTCGGCGAAGAGATCCACGCCCCACTCCCAGTCATCGAAGCCGATCGATCCGGAGATGATCTGGATGACCTGGCCGGCGTAGCGGCGTCCGATCACGCCGTGCACGCGCATCATCATCTGTCGCCCTGTGATGGGAGCCTGATACCAGTTTTTGGTCTCGCCGCGCAGCTTGCTCATCGGATAAAAGGAGAGATAGCGCCGTTGGGGGATTTCCGGCCATAGCCGCCCCGCAGAAGCATTGCGCTGCCTCGAGAGCTCATTTTCTACCGCCTGCATCCACTCTGGGCTTTCGGCTTGGATGCCTTTTTCTCTCAGCGCCCGGTAGAGGCGCACGGAGACTTCGTATAGCCCCAGCTCTACGACCGAAACATAGGAGGTCGTTGGCTCCAAAAACTCGGCGAGCTTGAGATGGGCCACCTGAAGCTCCACGTCGTTGAGCCCGTCCAGCGTGCGCCGGAAGTGGACGAGCATGAGGTCCCCTTTATGGCCGAGCATGGAAAAGGCGGCGCTCTGGTCTTTGTCCCGTCCCTCGAGGCGATCGAGCATGCCGGAGGCTTCTTCCACGATACTTTTTTGCGCCGCCGCTCCGAGCGCTTTCCACGCCGGCCAAGGCACGCGAAACATCTGGTGCAGGATGTAGGAGCCCTCCACGGTGAGCGGGGCAGCCGGACCGCCGTTACCCGGCGGGCTTGAAGAGTTCCTTAGATTTTCCACTTCTGCTCTACCTTGTCCTTGAACTCTTTAGCGAAGGCGTTCACTTTGGGAAACTCGTCAAACCATTTGTACGGACGGCAGGCGTCGATCAAAACCCGATCCGAAGTATAGCCCTTCGGAGAGCGCTCCTCAGGCGGCATTGCGGGTTCGCACACCGAGGCCCAAACGCTCTTGACCAGATCGATCCCGTCCCGCACATAACATCTCGTTGCTATCGCCCAGATCACGTCACTGGGGTTGGTGATGTCGATGTCGTCATCCACGACCACGACGAATTTTCCGCCGTAGGCCCCCGCGCGCGCTCCCGCGGCGACGAGCAGAGCCTGCTTGGAATGGCCCGCGTAGCGCTGGCGAATCGAGATCACGGTAAACGGTCCTGGTTGGCCACCGTAGACAAAACCCCATACCCCCTTCACGTCAGGGACTCCCGCCTTCTCTAATTGCTCCCACAGCGTGGCCGCCCCAAGAGGTATGGGAAGATAGCTGGCTGGCGGTTTGAGCGGAGGCGCCCCCAGGATAATCGGATCGTTTCTGTAGTAGATCCGTTTCACCACCATGACCGGAGTTTCCCCTTCGTTTGCGTCAGTAAAATACCCTGGCCACTCGCCGAAGGGTCCCTCACGCGGCATCTCTTCGTCCCTCATGGGCGGCATTTCCCCCTCGAGAACGACCTCCGCGTTGGCCGGTATGGGAAGGCCGGTCACGGCTCCCCGAACAACAGGGACCGGTGAGCCCTGGAGATAACCGGCAAACTCATACTCGTTCACATCCGGTGGCAGCGGCATCTGAGACGCGAGAAAAACGCTCGGCCCCTGGCCCAGCGTGATCGCCACTGGCAACGGCTTTCCCGCAGCACGGCTGCGCTCGAAGGCAAGCCTGCCGTGCTTTCCCATGTTCATTTTAACCGAGACTTTGTTCTTCTCCTGAATCATGACCCGATAGGTGCCGACATTGATCCTTCCTGTCTCGGGATCTTTTGTGATGACCCCGCAACCGGTTCCGAGATAGGGTCCGCCGTCGAGTTCGTGCCAGAGCGGGGTGGGAAACTTGTAGAGATCTACCTCTTCTTCACCCATTTGATTTTCGAATATCGGTCCTCCCTCCAGCTGCTCTACCGGGACCGGCTTGAAGG
>JACPFH010000469.1 GCA_016183075.1 Deltaproteobacteria bacterium
AATCTTTACCGGTCGGCCGCCCTCACCCGGTTCACCAGTTGGTGCGCGAGCCGAATGGGCTCAGGGAGGGAGCGGACCTTCATTTCAGGAGGGGCGCGGTGACAACATTTGCGGTGCTGCTCGGGAATCAGGCGGAGGGAGATTCCGACGCCGCTGTCTTGGAGGATTTCGCCTCGGGCGCGGGTTTTTCGCTCGCGGCCGAGCCGTCTCCCGCCTTGCCGTCGCCTTTGGCCTGCGCTGCGGTGCTCTTTTCCTTCGACGCCTTATCCTTGCGCGCGTAGTCGGTCACATACCAGCCTGTCCCTTTCAGTTGAAAGGAGGTATTAGAAATGAGTTTTTTTACTCTCGCCTTGCAGGTCGGGCAGCGACCTAGTGGCTTATCGGTTATCTTTTGGGTGACCTCAAACTCCCCGCAAGTCACGCACTGGTACTCATAGATGGGCATCTTCTATCCTCGTAAAAAAAGATCTCATAAAAATAACCTCTCTCCGCCGCTTTGTCAATCGAAGGACACGACCCTAAACTCCACGCGGCGATTAACCGCGCGGGCCCAGTCCGTCTCAAGGCCGATCAAGGGTCTGGATTCTCCTAAAGTCGCCGCAGACATGCGCGCGGGATCGACCCCTAGCTCGGCTAGCTCGTTGATCACGGTTTGCGCCCGGCGCAATCCAAGCTTGTGATTGTACTCTTCGCTGCCCACGTAATCGGCATGCCCCTCTATCACGACGATCATTTCCCTATTTTCCTTTAGCTTCTGCGCAGCCAGGTAAGCCTGGCCTTTGCCCAGATCGGTCAGCTCCGCCGAGTCGAACTGAAAGGCGATCTCAGAGAAAACCACACGCTCCTTTTCTCCAACCCTGGTCGGCCTGCCGCCGACCGTTATCGTTTGCTCGACGACCACTTCTCCGCCCGGCGTCACCCCGGCGACAGACGGCGGACGCGTGGCCCCAGCCGCCGGCGCCGGAAGGACGGCTGCCGCTCGCTCGGGCACAGGGTAGCCCTGCACCGGCTCTTTGGTAAAAACCCGCGGCTGGCCGAGGTGGGCCTGCGCGGATTTTTGATCTTCGGTTTCCTCCTTAAGCATCTCCGGCGTAATGATCCAGGGTCCCGAGCATCCGTCTCTCATGATATCGGCGGCCAGCCCATATCGGGCGCCTCCGCTTGCCGTCATCACCACGAGCGCCAAGACACCCGTCAGGCCACAGGCAACCCCTCGCATCGGGATATTTGCGGCTGTGAGGACGCCGGCCAGGGAGCTTTCATGTGAGCCTTCGGCCCTTCCCGCAACCGGCTCCTTCTCTCCGACCTCGCCAAAGGCAGGGGGTTGACCCATCAAGCTCAAAACGAGCAATGCGGCAGTAATTCGGCCCACTTTCATATAAAGCCCCGCCTCCTTTCCGTACAGGCTTATGATTGTAACCCTTACCGGGACCCGAAGAAAAGGGGGGCATCAAATTTTGGATGCAAACGTGGGGTTTTGAGACCTGGAATTCGGATACCCCGTATGGTACAAGATGCGAGGTTCCCCGGTTCAGCCTTAGGCTGATCAGCCTTCGGCCGAGGCTGTACAAGATTACATTATTTTGAGGTAAGTTGGTTTTAGATACTCCCCGGTAGCTCAGCCGGTAGAGCAGGTGGCTGTTAACCACTTGGTCGGGGGTTCGAGTCCCTCCCGGGGAGCCAAAATTTCAGCATTTCACAAAGCAGCACCTCGCTTGCCCGGGCTAACGGCGATTTATGAAACTTTCGGGAACGATCGATGTTGATGTCCCGGCCGGCAAGGCTTGGGATTTTGTCAACGACATCGGGCGCTTCTCTTCCTGTTTGCCGGGGCTTGAAAAGGTCACGCAGATCGATGACCGCACCTTCGATGGCATCATCGGCGCCACCGTCGGCCCCATTTCTGGAAAGTTTTCCTTCCGTTCGACGATCGTCGAAAACGCTCCGCCGAAGGCGATGGTGGTGCGGACCGAAGGGACCGATTCGGTTACGAAGAGCGCGATGAGTGGGGACTTGAGTCTGACCCTCACCGAGCTGGAGGGAAATCGCACGCAGATGGCCTACTACGCCGATGTGGACATCAAAGGGAGGCTGGCGATTCTTGGCGACATGGTTCTGCGCGCCACGGCAACCTTGTTGCTGGAAGAATTCTCCCGCCGGCTCAAACGGGCTCTGGAAGCGGACGTGAAGAGCGTCTAACCGCGAGCGCTGCGGAGGCTTTATGGCGGATTGGTTCGACAAGACTTCGGCGAGCTCGGTCGAGCCGCTCACCACCCTGAGAGAACTCGAAGGGCATTACGACGTGATTATCGTGGGTGGCGGGTCGGCCGGGTGCGTCGCCGCAACCCGGCTCTCAGAGAATCCCGCGCGAAAAGTGCTGCTTTTGGAGGCCGGGCCTGATCCGCAGCCGATTCCGGAACTCGTTGCCGAGGCGGCCAACCAGGTCCGTCTTCTCCTGGAGTCTCCCTACGTGGCGATGTACCCGACGGAGCGGAACAGCGATGACAGCGTGTTTTATTCTCTGGCGGGGAGGATCATGGGGGGAGGCTCCTCGGTCAATGTTATGTCGGTGGTGCGTCCGACAAAGTTCGATCTCGACACCTGGGTTGCGCACGGAAATCCTGATTGGTCCTACGAGCGGGTGCTGCCGGTGATGAAACGGATTGAGTCGGACCAGGACTATCCCGATGACCCCTTTCATGGCCGCGACGGTCCCCTTTACGTCAAGAGGCCTTTCACCTTTGGCATGGCCAGTTCGGCGGCGGTGCAAGCGTTTATTGAGCGTTCGCTGGCCATGGGCTTGCCCTTGTGCCCCGACCTGAACGTAGCGAATCCATTGGGCGTGTGCGCTTCCCCATACAACATCAAAGACGGCAAGCGCCAGTCTACCGTTGTAGCTTATCTGAACGGCGCCCGCGGCCGCTCCAACCTCACCATCATCGATCAGGCGCAGGTGGTATCGATCGAGTTTAATGGGACGAAGGCTGAGGGGGTCCGCTGTGAGAAAGACGGCAAAATGCGCACGGCAAAAGGGCGGCAGATCGTCCTGTGCGCCGGTGTCTATCACACTCCGCAGATCCTGATGCTCTCGGGTGTGGGGCCGGAAGAGGAGCTGAAACGGCTCGGCATTCCGGTCGTTCACGCTTTGGCGGGAGTCGGCGAGAACTACCAGGACCATCCGGTGGTGTATATGACCTTTGAAGGCACCAAAAGCTTTCGCGAGGAGTGGGTGGTGCCCCGCTTCCGTCTCCTCATCAAGACAAATCCGATCGGGGATTGCGCTAATTTTCATATCATCATGCGACCACCCACGGAGGTCGAGGGCATCAAGCGGATGATACCGGTCTCGGCGCATCTCTTGGAACAGCGCAGCCGCGGCAGGCTTTTCTTGAAGAGCGCTGATCCTCGGGAACTCCCGGGCGTCGACCCGCAGATGCTGGAGGACCCGGGCGACATCAAAGCCATGGTTTCGGCGATGGAGTTTATCGCCGAGCTTGCCGAGGGGAAGCCTGTAAAAGAATATTACGGCCCGCTCATCCAGCCGCGGCCGGCAGAGGATTGGGCGAAATTCGCTCGCTCGACTTACGACAGCTATCACCACGGCGTGGGGACATGCAAGATGGGTCCCGCATCGGACAGGATGGCCGTGGTCGACGAGCGGTTACGCGTGCACGGGATGGAAAACCTTCGGATTGCCGACGCCTCGGTCATGCCGACGGTCACCCATGCAAACACGAATCTCACCTGCATCGCGATAGGCGAGCGCCTTGCCGATTTCATCAAAGAAGCGGCTTAATCCGCGTCTCGGAGAGACCGGCTGTAAAATCCCCCTCTGGTGTGAGCTGCCGGGCCGGTTTAGCCCGCCGATGGCTGTGCCCGCGACGCGTTGATGTCCGCTCCGTTCATAGCCTTGGTCACGGCGGTCTTCTATGCCGCGGCTCTGGTCTCGGCCAGGCGCGGATTGAGATACTCTACTCCCGCAACCGTGACGTGCGTCTCGGCGAGCGTGCACACGGTTACCCTATGGTCCGCCATTTTTCTTACCGGGGGAATTCCCGAGGTTTCTCCCGTCGCCGTTTCCTTGTTTGTCCTCGTCGGAATCACGCAGCTGGGAGTCCGGCTGTTCGCTTATACCGGCGTCCACAAAATTGGCGCTTCGCGGAGCAGCACGCTCCAATCCATCAGCCCGCTCATCAGCGCCATCATTGCGATCTCGCTCCTGC